>NZ_JACCQQ010000018.1:0-134535 GCF_014268345.1 Pseudomonas sp. SWRI18 | reverse complement strand
CCGCCCCACCCACCTAAACTCTGCCCCAAGCCACTTCAACGGACAGAGGATTCACCATCATGGGCAAACGTCATCCCAATCTCCCCGCCTGGCAATGGCGTACCCACCCGCAGAGCCAACAACACCCGACCAACCAGGCTTTGCGCCTGATTGCCGTGCCGCTGTTCATCATCGGGTTTCTGTTGATCGTATCCGGGGTATTCAGCCTGAGCCCCGCCAGTGTTGCCGTAGGCATTGTCGGCATCCTGGCTGGCGTGGCGTTGCAGCGGCAGGGTCATAGCGTCGAAACACAGGCCGCTTTGTGTTGAACAGCAACGCCACCGGCATTAACGTCAGGCGAAGACCACCACGGTCTGGCGGCTAAGGGCGATCAGTTCGCCGGTCGGGCTCCAGAGGGCGGCGGCGGCGTGGCCGTAGCCGTCGCGGGCGTGTTCGATGGTGACGTGGTACTGGCACCAGTCGAGTGTCGTTAAGTTTTGCAAGGGCTGGATGAATTCGATGGTCCAGGTCAGGGTGCTCCCGGGGGCCGGTTTTTTCAGGTGCGGCAGCAATGCCGGCGGCCAGGCATCGACCAGGGCGAGGATGTGCGCCTCGGTCAGCGGCTCTTCCTTGACATCGCCGCGCAAACGCACCCAACCGCCCATGTCACGGGATTTATTCCCGGTAAACGGCAAGCCGCCAACGCTCCAGCGCATTGCCAGGTGGCGCATGAATTCGGGGGTGATGCCCTTGATGTAGGGCAGTTCCTGGCACTCGTCCCAATGCTTGAACACTGGCGGTGCTTCACTCTCAACGGCGATTTCCGACGCTCGCGACGCGCCGAAGCTGGCTTGTACCAGGGTCGCCACTTCACCGTTCTGCACCACCCGACCGAGCAACTGGCTGACGGCCTTACCTTCGCGCAACACTTCGACTTGATAACTCGCGGAAACGTCCGCTGCTACCGGGCCGACAAAGGTGATTGCCAGCGAGCGCAACGGGCGATCGGCCGGCACCTGTGCGCGCAGGGCTTCGTATTGCAAGGCGGCAACCAGGCCACCGAAGGTCGCGCGGCCCTGGCCCCATTCGGCGGGGATGGTGACGTCCAGCGGGTTGCTACGGGCGGCGTCGAGCAAATCACTAAAGCGCATGGCGGTCTCACATCAAAAAGAACAGATGGGGGATATTAACCATCGGGCCCGCCAGGTACAGCGTTTATCCGGCCAAAAGCCGGACCCGCTCAGAAACAGTCGCTACTGAGTTTATCCAGAACCCGATCCGCCTCACGCTCCGCCTTGACCATGGTGCGATGCCACACCGCAACGCAAGGTTGCAGATCCGCCTGCTGTTCAGCCTGGGCCAACCATTGCCAGCAGTCATGCCAATCGCCCAGCGCACCTTGAGCTTTTTTCAGGCGCGACATGGCGTTGGCGGGCAACTTGCTCAATTCAGGGTAGGCCTCGGCGGCGTAGCGCACGCGCTTGATCAACAGCCGCAGGCGATGGCGATCATGGTCGGGGTCTTTCAAGGCTTCTTCGAGTTTCTGCCACTGCTTGGCCAAACGCTTTTCAATGCGTGAGCGCAGGCCCTTGAGCAGCTTCTGGTGTTCGCAGGCGCGGACAAACCGTGGGAAAGCATCGAGGATCAGCAGCAGATGCGCGAGTTCCGCGCTTTGCGCCACCTGGCGATAGGCATCGGGTTGCAGGCGTAGGCGCCGGTCAGCGGCCTCGTGATGGCCATGCTGGCGCAAATACGCCGCCAGCACCTCACGGTCGCGTAGCGGCGTTGTCATTTGGCCCACACCGCTGGCGGCCGATTCAAGCTGTTCAACCCCCGGCAACCCGCGCAAGGGGCGCAACAGGCTGCGCAGTCGGCGCACCGTGGTGCGCAGGTCATGCAGGGCTTCATCGTCGGTGACGGCGGCGAGGCGAGCCTGGCAGCTCAGTAACCCTACTTCCAGGCCAATGACCTGAGCGACTAACTGATCGACCAACGCTGACATCCTGCCCCCACTCTCTGATGAAAAATCCTGCTCACCACTATAGATCAACGCCCGGCGCGCGACTCACGAATATAGAACCGTGCTTTCTCGGCCTTGTTGGAGCAGCCTTCAAACGCTTCAAATTGTTGCTGAGTCTTGGCACCGGTCAACAACGACAGTGCTTTAGAGTAGCTCACGGTGCCGGCAAATCCTTCGGCCTTGGCCAGGTCCAGTTCCTTCCAGGCGGCGTCCAATTGGCTGCCGCAGCTGTCGCGGTACGCGGTTTTACCGGCACAACCGGCCAGCGCCAACATGATCACAGGCACACACATCCAGGCTTTCATTGATGACACCTCAAAATAAAGAAGAAACAGTCGTACGTTGTAGACGTTGCCTACAGGGAAAAGTGCCTTGTCCGAACCCGAAATCGACAGTACCTATTGGCCCAGGCATCGCAAAGCATACCCGAGCACCACGGTTATCCCGGAATAATATTTCGGGCCCCCGCGAAGATTGAAGCCGCCCCCTCAATGGGTGCATTGTGGGCACCTGTTTTAGGAGTGAATCGACCATGAAAAAGCGTGTTGCCTTGGTGCTGGGTTCCGGCGGGGCCCGGGGCTACGCCCATATCGGGGTGATCGAAGAAATAGAACGGCGCGGCTATGACATCGCCTGTGTCGCCGGCTGTTCGATGGGCGCCGTGGTGGGCGGGATTTACGCCGCCGGCAAGTTGGATGAATACCGCAACTGGATCGAAAGCCTCGACTACCTCGATGTACTGCGCCTGGTGGATGTGAGTTTCCGCCTGGGGGCGATTCGCGGCGAGAAGGTCTTCGGCCAGATCCGCAAGATCGTCGGCGAGATCAATATCGAAGCGCTGCGCATCCCCTACACCGCCGTCGCCACCGACCTGACCAACCAGCAAGAAATCTGGTTCCAGGAAGGCTGCCTGCACCAGGCCATGCGCGCATCGGCGGCGATCCCCAGCCTGTTCACCCCTGTGATGCAAGGCAACCGCATGCTGGTGGACGGCGGCCTGCTCAACCCGCTGCCCATCGTGCCGGTGGTGTCGAGCCACTGCGATTTGATCATCGCGGTCAACCTCAACGCCACCAACCAGAAACACTACCAGTTACCGGTGATCCAGCGCCCGCCGGCGTTCAAGAGTCGCTTCAACAACCTGGCCAAATCCCTGGGATCGCACCTGCCGTTTCGCCGCAAGCAGGCCGAACAGCTGATGAAGCTGGAACAAGAGGCACTGGAGGCCCAGGCCGCGGAGATCAACCCGTGGCTGGCGTCCGCCGAGCCGGAATCCCAACAACCCGCCGCCGCACCGGAAAAACCCGGCGCACCGAAGTCGGCGACCGGGTCGTTCATCATCGACAACGTCGGCCCGGCGTCACTGCTGGACCTGATCAACCAGAGCTTCGAGGTGATGCAGACCTCGCTGGCGCAGTACAAGATCGCCGGCTACCCGCCGGATGTACTGATCAACGTGCCGAAGCGGGTGTGCCGGTTTTTCGAGTTCTACAAGGCGCCGGAGTTGATCGCGCTGGGGCGGGAGATTGCCAGTGATACGTTGGATCGGTACGAAAGTGAGCAGGGCTGAGATCGGTGGCGTGGCTGATGGCCCTTTCGCGAGCAAGCCCGCTCCCACATTTGACCGCATTTCAAAGGAGGAACTCGGTCAAATGTGGGAGCGGGCTTGCTCGCGAAGAGGCCCGACCAGACGCCGCAAATCTAGGCACTCAACAACCGATACCCCACCCCCGCCTCGGTCACGATAAACCGCGGCTGCGTCGGATCGTCCGCCAGTTTCTGCCGCAGATGCCCTACCACAATGCGCAGATAGTGGCTGTCCTCGGTATGGGTCGGCCCCCAGATGTCCTTGAGCAATTGTTGCTGGGTAATCACCCGCCCCGGGTGCCGGGCGAGCTGCGCGAGCACGGCGTACTCCTTGCGCGTCAGCGCCACTTCGGCACCGTCCAGCAGCACCCGGCGATAGGCCAGGTCCACCGTCAACGGGCCAAAACGCAAGGCTGCTTCCTGGGCCTCCCCAATTGGCGCCTGACGCAACAACGCGCGCACCCGGGCCAGGAATTCCTGGATGCCGAAGGGTTTGGTCACATAGTCATTGGCGCCGCCGTCGAGGGCCTCGACCTTTTGCCCTTCGCTGGCCCGTACCGACAGCACCAGCACCGGCACCGTCGACCACTCGCGAAATTCGCGCAGCACCTGCTGGCCATCCATGTCCGGCAAGCCAAGGTCGAGCACCAGCAAGTCCGGCTTGCTCAGCGCGGCCTGGGCCAGGCCTTCGGTGCCGGTGCCGGCTTCGATCACCTTGTAGCCCTGGGAAGCCAGGCTGATGCGCAGGAATTTGCGGATCTGCGGTTCGTCATCAATGACCAAAATCGTCGCGGTCTGGCTCATGGTGTCCCGTCAAAATCCGTGAAGAACGCAGGGTAGCTCATGCCTCGCGCTCCAGGCCAGGCTGGGTCGGCAACGGGAGGAACAAGGTGATGCAGGTGCCGCGTCCGTCAATGCCGTCGGCCACGCGGATATGCCCACCGTGGGCACCGACCATGCCCTGGCAGATCGCCAGGCCCAGGCCGGTGCCCTGCCCGCCCCGGTCGCCCCGCGCGGCGGTGTAGAACATATCGAAGATCTTCGCGCGCTCGTCCTCGGGAATGCCCGGCCCCTCGTCGGCCACCGCGAAAAACAATTGGTTATCCGAGACGCCGGCGCTCAGCTGCAGACGCCCTTGCGACGGCGAAAACCGCGCGGCGTTTTCCAGCACATTGACCAGTGCCTGCTCGATCAACGCGGCATGCACATACAACAACGGCAACTCAGGCGGCACGTCGGTGCTCACCCGCAGCGGCGCCAGCACCGCGCGCAGACGGCCCAGGGCGCTGCCGACGATATCGCCCGGCGACACCCAATCCCGCGCCAGCTTCAACGCGCCATGGCCGAGGCGGGTCATGTCGAGCAAGTTCTGGATATAACGGTCCAGACGCTCGGCCTCATCGCGGGTGCCTTCAAGCAGTTCGCGGCGGTCTTCCAGCGGGATGGCTTCGCCAAGGGCCAACAGGCTGTCGATGCTGCCGCGCATGGAGGTCAGCGGCGTGCGCAGATCATGGGACACCGAGGCCAGCAAGGCACTGCGCAGTTGCTCGGTTTCGCCGTGCAGCCGCGCCGACTCCAGCTCCTGGGCCAGTTGCGCGCGCGCCAGCGCCTGGGCCAGCGGTTGGCTCAAGGCGGTCAGCAAGCGACGGCGCTGGCCGCTCAATTCCAGGCCGGGTTTGGGACTGACACCCAGCAAACCCAGCGGCCCCTCTTCGCCCGACAAGGGCCACCACCACCAACGCCCGAGCGGCAGGGTGCCGGTGCCCTTGCCCGCCGGCTGGTCATGTTGCCAGGCCCAATCGGCGGCGGCTCGCTCGGCGTCGGTGAGGGTCAGCGGGCCGCCAGTCTCGATCGTCCAGCCACCCTGGCCATCGCGATTGACCAGGCACAGGTCCAGGTCGCTCCAGCCTTCCAGGTGATGGGCCGCGGCGCTGACGACCGCCTGCCGGTCGGTGGCGGCGGTGAGTTTGCGTGACAGGTCGAGCAGTTCGCTGGTTTCTTCCTGGGTGTCGCGCAACGCCTGCAACTGGCGACGCTGGCGCGCGGCAAGGTTGCCGGTCAACGCCGCCATCAGCAGGAAGAACAGCAGGGTCAGTACATCTTCTTCGCGCTGGATGGCGAAGGAAAAATTCGGCGGGATAAACAGGAAGTCATAGGTCATGAACGACAACGCCGCACACACCAGCGACGGCCCCAGGCTGCTGCGCACCGCCACCAGCAAGACGGCCGCCAGAAACACCAGCGAAATATTCGGCAGCGGCAAGACGCTGGACACCGCCCAGGCCACCGCCGCCGCGATCACCGTCGCCAGCACCGCCAGCCCGTAGTCGAACCACACCAGCCCGCGCACCTGGGGCATGCGTGGCGCTGCGGGAGTGTCATCGCTGTCGAGGACGTTGATTTCCAGGCCGCGCGCACTGCGCAGCAACCGCGCGGCCAGGCCGCCACCGAACAGCTGACGCCGCCAACCCATGCTCGATTGCCCCACCAGCAGCAGGCTGGCGCGACGCTCGTGCGCATGCTGGATCAGCGTCTTGGCCACCTCCCCCGCGCGCAGCAACACCACCTCGCCGCCCAGGCGTTCGGCCAATTGCTGGGCAGTTTGCAGGCGCGAGCGCGACTGTTCATCCCGCGCGCGGCCGTTATCGATATGCACCAGGCTCCACGGCAAATGTCGGCGCTGGGCGACGCGGCTGGCATGGCGCACCAGGCGCTCGGCCTGCGCATCGCCGTCCACCCCGACCAGCAAGCGTCCGCGCACCGCTGGCGCGGCCTGGCCGAGTTGGCGGTAGCCCTGGGCCAAGTCGTCATCGACGTGGGCGGCGGCGGTTTGCATCGCCAGCTCGCGCAAGGCCATGAGGTTGGTCTGGGTAAAAAACGCATCGATGGCCGCGCGGGCCTGTTCCGGCACATAGACCTTGCCGTCGCGCAGGCGCTCGAGCAACTCGCGGGACGGCAGGTCGATCAGCAGCAGTTCGTCGGCTTCCTGCAGCACCCAGTCCGGCAGGGTTTCGCGCACCTGTACGCCGGTGATGCCGCGCACCTGGTCATTGAGACTTTCCAGGTGCTGGACGTTGACCGTGGTGAACACGTTGATGCCGGCGGCGAGCAATTCCTGGATGTCTTGCCAGCGCTTTTCATGGCGGCTGCCGGGGGCGTTGCTGTGCGCCAGTTCGTCGACCAGCACCAGTTGGGGCTTGGCGGCGAGCAGGCCGTCGAGGTCCATTTCTTCGAGCAATACGCCACGGTATTCACTGCGCAGCAAGGGTTGCTGCGGCAGGCCGCTGAGCAAGGCTTCGGTCTCGGCGCGGCCGTGGGTTTCGACCACGCCGGCAACCAATTTGACGCCTTGACGCAGTTGCGCATGGGCGGCCTGGAGCATGGCGTAGGTCTTGCCCACGCCCGGCGCGGCGCCGAGGAAGACTTTGAGCCGGCCACGGCCGTTGCGGGGCAGATCGGCTAACAGGGCATCGGCGCGGCCGGAGTCGCTCATGCTGTGGGGTTCCTTTGAGTGTTCAGGTATTCAAACGCACCGAAGATTCAATGTGGGAGCGGGCTTGCTCGCGAAAGCGGAGTGTCAGCCAATATAGCTGTAACTGATACTCCGCATTCGCGAGCAAGCCCGCTCCCACAGGGGGTCAGAGTTTTTCCAGGGCCATGTTCAGCGCCAGTACGTTTACTACCGGCGGCCCCACCAGCGGGCTTTCGATATGCTCATCAAGCAACCGCTGCAAGCTCGACACCGGCACATTCCGCGCCGCAGCCACCCGCGCCAGTTGATAGGCTATCGCCTGCGGTGGCAAGTGTGGATCAAGACCGCTGCCGGAGGTAGTCAGCGATGCCAGAGGCACCGGGCCCTGGCTGGGCACTAACTGTTTTTGCGCGTCATCGAACACGCGCGTGGCCAGCGCCGGGTTACTGGGGCCCAGGTTGCTGGCGCTGCTGGAAACCGTGGCAAAAGCACCGGCCGACGGGCGCGGGTGGAACCAGCCATCACCGGTAAAGTCCTGGGCGATCAGGCTGGAGCCGCGCACTTTGCCGCTGGCATCGCGTACCAGGCTGCCGTTGGCCTGATCCGGAAAGGCGACTTGGGCGACGCCGGTCACCACCAGTGGGTAGGCGACGCCGGTGATCAGGGTCATGAGCACCAGCAGGCTCACAGCCGGGCGGATGATGTTGGACATTTTCGATTCCTCAATTCAATGATCGGATCGCAGGGACGCGGAGCGTCCGGGGCGGCGTTCCCACGCGGAGCGAGGGAACGATCGGGTTACACCAGATGCAGCGCGGTCAGCAGCATGTCGATCGCCTTGATGCCCACGAACGGCACCACAAGCCCGCCCAGCCCGTAGATCAGCAGGTTGCGCCGCAGCAATGCCGCCGCGCTCGCCGCCTGCACGCGCACACCGCGCAGCGCCAGCGGGATCAGCACCACGATGATCAGCGCGTTGAACACGATGGCCGAGAGGATCGCGCTCTGTGGGCTCTGCAAATGCATCACGTTGAGCACGCCGAGTTGCGGGTAGATCGAGGCGAACAGCGCCGGCAGGATGGCGAAGTACTTGGCCACGTCGTTGGCGATGGAAAAAGTGGTCAGCGCACCGCGCGTCACCAGCAATTCCTTGCCGATCTGCACCACGTCGAGCAGCTTGGTCGGGTCGCTGTCGAGGTCGACCATGTTGGCGGCCTCGCGGGCGGCCTGGGTGCCATCGTTCATCGCCATGCCGACGTCAGCCTGGGCCAGCGCCGGGGCGTCGTTGGCACCGTCGCCGCACATCGCCACCAGGCGACCGTCATTCTGTTCATGACGAATGCGCGCGAGCTTCTTCTCAGGCGTGGCTTCAGCCAGCACGTCATCCACACCGGCCTCGGCAGCAATCGCGGCAGCGGTCAGCGGGTTGTCACCGGTGACCATCACGGTACGAATACCGAGTTTGCGCAGCTCGGCGAACCGCTCGCGGATGCCGGGCTTGACCACGTCTTTGAGATGGATCGCACCGAGCAACTTGCCGTCGGCGCACACCAGCAACGGCGTGCCGCCGCTCTGCGCGATCTTGTCGATTTCCCGCGACAGTGCTGGTTGCAGGTCGCTACGTTGTTGACCGATGAACGCCAGCAACGAATCCACCGCGCCTTTACGAAACACGCGGCCCTGGTAGTCGACACCGGACAAACGAGTCTCGGCGCTGAACGGCACGACCGTCAGCTCATCCGCAGCGGGCTCGGCCTGTGGGTGCAAGGCGCGCAGGTACTCGACGATGGATTTACCTTCCGCCGTGTCATCCCCCAGGGAGGCAAACAGCGCGCCTTCGGCCACTTCCTTGCCACTTACGCCCGGCGCCGCGACCACCGCCGTGCAGCGACGGTTACCAAAGGTGATGGTGCCGGTCTTGTCCAGCAGCAACACATGTACGTCACCCGCCGCCTCGACGGCACGGCCGGACTTGGCGATCACATTGAGGCGCACCAGGCGGTCCATGCCGGCGATGCCGATGGCTGACAACAAGCCGCCGATGGTGGTAGGAATCAGCGTCACCAGCAGTGCGACCAAAAACACCAGGGGCAGGCTGCCATTGGCGAAGTGGGCGAACGGTTGCAGGGTCACCACCACCACCAGGAAGATCAGGGTCAGGCCGATCAGCAGGATATCCAGCGCGACTTCGTTGGGGGTTTTCTGGCGCTTGGCGCCTTCCACCAGGGCGATCATGCGGTCCAGTGTGGACTCACCGGGGTTGGCGGTGATGCGGATCAGCAGCCAGTCCGACACCAGGCGAGTGTTGCCGGTGACGGCCGAGCGATCGCCGCCGGATTCGCGGATGACCGGCGCGGACTCACCGGTGATGGCCGCTTCGTTGACCGCCGCGATCCCTTCGATGACTTCGCCATCGCCGGGGATCATTTCCCCGGCGGCGACGCGCACCACATCGCCTTTGCGCAGGCTGGTGGCCGGCACGACCTTGAAGCTGCCGTCGCCTTCCTTGCGACGTGCGCTCAGGCCTTCACTGCCAGCCTTGAGGCTATCGGCGCGCGCCTTGCCACGCCCTTCGGCCAAGGCTTCGGCGAAGTTGGCGAACAGCACGGTGAACCACAGCCACACGGCGATCTGCACAGCGACAGAGGTCGGCACGGCGGTATCAGGCACAAAGCACAGCACGGTGGTGAGAATGGCGGTCAGCTCGACCACCAGCATCACCGGCGAGCGCTGCAGTTGGCGCGGGTCCAGCTTAACGAATGCCTGGACCAGCGCCGGGCGCCACAGGGCGGAGATGGCGGTCTTGGCAGGCTCCCGGGTTTGCACCGGAGCGGCATTTTTTGCAGGCATATTCATTGTCATATCCCCTTAAAAGCCCAAGCTCAAATGTTCAGCAATGGGGCCCAGCGCCAGCGTCGGCAGGAAAGTCAGGCCGCCCACCAGCAAAATGGTCACGGTCAACAGGGTCACGAACAGCGGACCATGGGTCGGGAAGCTGTTCTGGCCGATGGGTGCGCTCTTCTTCATCGCCAGGCTGCCGGCCAGGGCCAGTACCGGAAGGATGTAGCCGAAGCGGCCGATCAACATGCCCAGGCCCAGCATCAGGTTATGGAACGGCGTGTTGGCGCTGAAACCACCGAACGCCGAGCCGTTGTTGGCGCTGGCCGAGGTGTAGGCGTAGAGCAACTGGCTGAAACCGTGAGGGCCGGGGTTACTGATGGCACCCGCTGGGCCAGGCAGGCTGGCGGCGATGGCACCGAGCACGAGCACTCCAACCGGCATCACCAGCAGGGTCACCACCAGCAGTTGCACTTCCTTGGCCTGCAGCTTCTTGCCCAGGTATTCCGGGGTACGCCCGATCATCAGGCCGGCGAGGAACACCGCGATCAATACGTTTAGCAACATGCCGTACATGCCGGCGCCGACGCCGCCGAAGATCACTTCGCCGACCATCATGTTGACCAGCGCTACCATGCCGCTGAGGGGGCTGAGGCTGTCCTGCATGCCGTTGACCGAACCGTTGGACGCCGCCGTCGTCGTCACCGACCACAGCACGGTGCCGGTGGTGCCGAAGCGCGCTTCCTTGCCTTCCAGCGGCGCGGTTTGCTCCACGGCCGGGTTGTTCAAGGTCGGGTTGGGCTGGTATTCGGACCACAGCGAGGTTGCGCCGCCGATCAGGAACAGCGCCAGCATGCAGCCAAGAATGGCGCGGCTCTGGCGCAGGTCCTTGACGTAATGGCCGAAGGTAAACACCAGCGCCACCGGGATCAGGATGATCGACGCCACTTCAAACAGGTTGGCCCAGGCCGTCGGGTCTTCAAACGGATGCGCCGAATTGACGCCGAAGAAACCACCGCCGTTGGTGCCCAATTGCTTGATCGCAATCTGGCTGGCCGCCGGGCCCAGGGGAATCACCTGATCCACGCCTTGCATTGTCACGGCATCGACGTAATGGGCGAAGGTCTGCGGTACGCCCTGCCACACCAGGAACAGCGCGAGCACCAGGCACAACGGCAGCAAGCCGTAGAGGGTGGCGCGGGTCATATCGACCCAGAAGTTGCCCAATGTCTGGGCGGATTTGCGACCGATCCCACGGCATAAGGCGACCAGCACTGCAAGACCGGTGGCCGCACTGACGAAGTTCTGCACGGTCAAGCCGGCCATCTGGCTGAGGTAGCTCAGGGACGCCTCACCGCTGTAGGACTGCCAGTTGGTGTTGGTCATGAAACTGACCGCCGTGTTGAAGGCCAACGTCCATTCCTGGCCCGGCAATTTCTGCGGGTTCAGTGGCAGATAGTC
The DNA here is from genome assembly GCF_014268345.1 of Pseudomonas sp. SWRI18. Taxonomy (NCBI): domain Bacteria; kingdom Pseudomonadati; phylum Pseudomonadota; class Gammaproteobacteria; order Pseudomonadales; family Pseudomonadaceae; genus Pseudomonas; species Pseudomonas sp. SWRI18. The sequence goes on along the minus strand of NZ_JACCQQ010000018.1, from coordinate 123,178 downwards.
CTGGAACAACAGGATCGCAAACAACAGCAAAAAGCCCGCGAGGTTGAACGCGAGCAAGGCCAGCATGTACTTCTGCCAGCTTTGTTCCTGATGCTCGTTCACGCCGGACAGGCGATAACAGGCTTTTTCCACAGGGCCCAGCACCGGGGTGAGCCAGGTGCGCTGCCCTTCCATCACCTTGTAGTAGAACCGCCCGAGGAACGGCGCCGGTACCAGCACCACCGCGAAGAAGGCGATGATCAGCCAATAGTCATAACTGTGCATGGCCAGCTCCTAGTTCCGATCCGCGCGTAACAGCGCAACCAGCAGATAAATGAACAGCGCCACGGCCAATAGCAGTGACACCCCGTCCAGAACGCTCATGGAAGTCTCTCCGTTGCGCGGCGAGTGCCGCGTGTGGGGCAATTGTCCGCAGGAGTGGCGTAAAGGAACGAGAGCGAGGGAGTGGGCGGGGCGTAAAGACGGCGTAAAGAGTGGGTTTATGCGGGGTTTACAGGGGGATTGGCGGTGGCTGGGCGGGCCTCTTCGCGAGCAAGTCGAATCGTCGCACCGCCGCTTCCACACTTGACCGCATTCCTACAGGATAAACGCGGTCGAATGTGGGAGATTCTATGTTGCAGGGGAACCCTGCAACCTTAAATTCGGCTGGTATTCGCTCTGGTTTTTCATGAGAGCGAATGCCACTCGACAGAGCTTGCGAGCTAGGATCACCAAGGCCTGGGTTCTTGCTAAACCTCTTGCCAAGTACGATTCATAAAAAGGTTTCCAGGTGGGAGACCGACAAGCGGCCATCGCCGCGTTATGGGCCAGACGCCGTATCTCCGTATCACCTTTTTTGCTCAAGCGACGAGGGCCGGTCTTTTTCCCGGAGTCTTTTGCTCTCAAGTCCATCCCTAAAAAGGCAATGAACGCATCACTACTAACAAAGTGGCCGCGCATAAACGCGGTCGCCAAGCCTAAAGCCGTAAGATCCCCGACCCCTTCAATGGCTTTGCAACGCTTGATGTTTTCGGTGAGACCAGCTTCTTTGCTGACTTTTTGCAGCAACCTCTGAATGGACTGCTCAGCCTGTTTGAAAGACTTCAACTGCAAAGCCAGCTCATCTTTCAAAAGTGGTTCGCTCGACCAACTCAGCGTGATACTCACGCGCAATCTGATAAGTTCCGCGCGCCTGTGCAGCAGGCTTTTCAACACTTTATAGGCCTGCGGAGGTGGGCTCCAGACACGCAACCGATCCTGCTCACTCGCCAAATAACGCGCCAGTAAACGCGCATCACAAGGATCGGTTTTCGCCCGTTGACCAATGCTTTCGCGGTAGTGGCTCAGCCTATAAGCATCCACAACGTAAACCCGATGCCCCATTTCATGGGCAAGTTCCGCCGTGTCCAAGTGGTAAGTGCTGGTGGCTTCCAGGGCAATGGAGCTTTGCGCAGGCAACGTTTTGAGCCAGCGGCAGAGCGTTTGTCGGTCGTTGACAACGGCCTGAATAGTTTCAAGATCTTCGCGGTAAACAACGATTTCGGCTTTGGCCACATCGACACCAACTACCGTTGGCGAGGTAAGGATTGTCATAACGAATCCTCGGAGCTAGGGTTTAAGTGCTTGTTGGGGTCTACCGGAGCGCTGGCTTGCCTCTATCGTCGGTTTTACCGATGCATTCCTTATCGGCGCTTTGGGTAGAAGGGGCGGGACGAGAGGTCTCCCACGGTCCGTACTGGCTAGAGTCGGAATCGGGCTTTTAGTCCCGCCCACCCCTTCAAGTCTAAACATACAAGCGGGCTTGCTCGCGAAAGCGCCAGCTCAGTCACCACCGCCCTCATCTGGTGCAGCAAGGTGGTATTTCAAACGCCAAACCATCCCCCACACGACGCTTGCTCCGCTTTACGACACCGATTCCCAGCCTGGCATGCCCGCTGCAACACCTTGAATCATTCCAAACCGTTCAGGGAGCAACACAATGAACACACAACTCAAACCCACCTTGGGCACCCTGCACTTATGGGGCATCGCCGTCGGCCTGGTCATTTCCGGGGAATACTTCGGCTGGAGCTATGGCTGGGGCGTCGCCGGAACCTTGGGCTTCCTGGTGACTTCTTTGATGGTCGCCGCGATGTACACCTGCTTCATCTTCAGCTTCACCGAACTGACTACCGCGATTCCCCACGCGGGCGGCCCGTTTGCCTACAGCCGTCGCGCCTTTGGTGAGAAAGGCGGCTTGATCGCCGGCCTCGCGACCTTGATCGAATTCGTCTTTGCGCCCCCCGCCATCGCCCTGGCCATCGGCGCTTACCTGAATGTGCAGTTTCCGGCGCTCGACCCCAAACACGCGGCCGTCGGCGCGTACATCGTGTTCATGGGCCTGAACATCCTCGGCGTCAAACTCGCCGCAACCTTCGAGCTGGTGGTGTGCGTGCTCGCCGTCGCGGAGTTGCTGGTGTTCATGGGCGTCGTCGCGCCCGCCTTCAGCTTCAGCAACTTCGCCCTGAACGGCTGGGCAGGCTCCGACACCTTCGGCGCCCCGGCGATTGCCGGCATGTTTGCCGCGATTCCCTTCGCCATCTGGTTTTTTCTCGCCATCGAAGGCGCGGCCATGGCGGCCGAAGAAGCGAAAGATCCGAAGCGCACCATTCCAAAAGCCTACATCAGCGGCATCCTCACCCTGGTGGTCCTGGCCATGGGCGTGATGTTCTTTGCCGGCGGCGTCGGCGACTGGCGCACCCTGTCGAACATCAACGACCCGTTGCCGCAAGCCATGAAAACCGTGGTCGGCGACAGCTCCGGCTGGTTGCACATGCTGGTATGGATCGGCCTGTTCGGCCTGGTGGCAAGTTTCCACGGCATCATCCTCGGCTACTCGCGCCAATTCTTCGCCCTGGCCCGCGCCGGCTACCTGCCGTCTTTCCTCGCCAAACTGTCGCGGTTCCAGACACCGCACCGGGCCATCCTCGCCGGCGGCGTCGTGGGTATCGCCGCCATCTACAGCGACGGCCTGATCAACCTGGGCGGTATGACCCTGACAGCCGCCATGATCACCATGGCGGTATTCGGCGCCATCGTCATGTACATCATGAGCATGCTCAGCCTGTTCAAACTGCGCAAAACCGAACCACTGCTGGAACGCACCTTCCGCGCCCCCGGCTACCCCATCGTGCCCGGCATTGCCTTGGTGCTGGCGCTGGTGTGCCTGGTGGCCATGGCCTGGTTCAACACACTGATCGGGCTGATCTTCCTGGGCTTCATGGCCGTGGGCTTCGCCTACTTCCAGATGACCGCGCAAGACCGCGCCGATGCACCGGCGGATGCGATGTTGACCGGGCTCTGATCCCATGGAGGCAGAACGGGCCTACACTGAACTAGTAAGAAAGCCCGTTACTCAAAGCAGTCATTGCCGTGGGAAAATTCTCCCACGGCAATCTGCCTCAAGGAGAGCCTTATGCCGTGGTATGCATGGTTGATTTTAGTGGTCGCGATCGGGTCGATCGTCGGTGGCCTGATGATGCTGCGTGACAGCGCCAACAAAGTGGAACTCACCGACGAACAACGCAAGCGCGTGGCCGAACGCAACGCCCAGGCAGATGCCAAGGACGCGCAGGATCGCTGAACCTTGGGTTACTCCCAATCCGCCTTGGCGATCTGCAACCCGTGCTGCCCCTTATAGGCAGCACGCTCCGGCTGGCTCCAGCCATTAAGCAATTCCTCTTCCAGCTTGTACACCTCGACCCCCAGCGGACGGCACACCGTCAACGGATCCTGCGCCTCCGGCCCCCACATCGGCAGCGACAAATCCCCACCGGGGCAGGTCGACAACGCACACAACACATCAATCTCGGCAAAAAACTCCAGGTAATCGCCCTTCTGCGCCGGGCAGGCTTTCATGAAATACATGTCGTCATGATTCAGGCCCGTGCACTGGAAAATATTCAGCACGTCATGCACATCGAACTCCGTCAGACCGTGGGGCAAAACCGCCCGGGTCAGGTTCGAATGACAATGGTGATGAAAGTCCTCACCGGTCAGCATCCGGTTCACATACGGATCACACCGCGTGCCGAGCAAATCATGCAGACGCCCGCCATGCTCATCAATGCCATAACCGGCCAGGCTGTCATCGGTAATCGTCAACAGAGGCCGCAAAAACGGCAGGTTCGACCACAACCGGTCATGGGTGCTCACATGCGCGCCCTGCAACTGACGCGTGCGCGCCGCCCACAACCGCTCGCGCGGGTCATTGGCGTTCCACACATTGAAGTCCCCTACCTGCGGCCCCACCGGCGTCGTCACCCGAAACACATGCCCGGCCGGCACCGTCCACGCCCTGCCCGTACGGATCGGCACCTCTAACTGCTCAACCAAGGTGCGCTGCGCCTTCAGGTCACGCACACGCTCATAAAACGCCGTGTCGACCTGCAATGCAGAGCCTTTACTGACCTGATACGCCGCCGGATAGTCTTTGAACATGATGCAAATCCTCGATCAAGAGTGAGTAAACAAAGCCAACGACAGGCGCTCCGAATCATCCAGGTACAAGCTCATCGCCTCCCCTGCCGCCGGCTTGTCATGGTTGAGCAAGAGCTGGTAAATCTCACGATCACGCTCCAGCCAAGGCGACTGGAAACGCTGCTCATCGGGCGCCGCACAAAACACCAGACGTAGCTGCGCGATCACCTGGGCAAAAAACTCATCGAACAACGGGCTGCGCATCAACCCGACAATCTGCTGATGAAACATCAGACTGTGGGTAGCGACCGCCCGCCAATCCTCACGCTCACGAGCCAGTGTCGTGGCGTCGATTGCATTCTGCATACGCTCGGATTGATCATCTGTCAGAGCGCCACTCTGAGCGATAGCCTGCAACTCCAGGGTGCGGCGGACCACAAACAAATCACACACCTCCTCCCGCTCCAGCCGCCGAACCATTACGCCTTTGTTGCGCACATAGCGCGTCAGCCCTTCCTGGCCGAGACGGTGCAACGCTTCGCGAATGGTATTGCGCGATGCGTTGTAGGCGGTTACCAGTTCGGCTTCGATCAATGGCATGCCTGGTAAAAGACGCCCGCCGATGATGTCGGCACGCAGTTCCAGGGCGATCTGGTCGGCTAGGGATAGGGGGAGGGTCATGGTTACCTGGGGATTGTTGAACAATCTGTCTGGTAGAGGTAATCACTTTTCGTGCCAAAGCGTTTGAGTTTGAACCGCGGGATCCTGACTAAGAGAAAGGCCGGTCAATGACCGGCCTCCTCGGCTTACTTAATTGAGCACCAGCCTCTCGCGGTTCTTTTCCAGCAACGCCTTGCCGATCCCCTTCACTTCCAACAATTCGTCCACCGCCGTGAACGGACCATTGCTCTCGCGGTAGGCCACGATCGCCTTGGCTTTCGCAGCGCCGATGCCAAAGAGGTCACGCCGCAGGGTTTCGGCGTCGGCGGCGTTGAGGTTGACCTTGGCGGGCTGCTCGGCTTTGGACATCTGCGCGGTGATCGGGGTTAGGGCTTCGGGTTTGATCGACGGGGCTGCGGTGGCGGTGACGGAGAGAGTGGTGAGGAAGGCGAAGATTAGGGAGGTGAGGTAGGTGTTTTGCATTTTGACGCTCCATGACATAGGTAAGGAAAAAGCAGCTTTTCCGAAGCTGCTTTTCAAACTTAGGCCATGTTGCCAGACAGTCAAAAAAGACTCGGTTACAAGGTATGTAGTATCGCGAAGTAGACGCCCACACGCTGAATTTCCTGGCGGCGTGCACGCATCGGACGCTCAGCAATGCGAACGCCACAGTAAAGAGCTTTCAGTGAAAAATGGTTTCGAGTCATGGTATGAGTTAAAATTTGTCAGGCTCCTGATGTGGAGTAAGCTACGGCTCCGGGGCTGCTGCTAGGCGGTTTGAAACTATTTTTATGTTTACACGTTTGGCTCAACCATTGTGCATTACAGCCGTAATAACTCGAAGCTCAAACCGAGACCGTTTTCATGATGGGACTGGAAAACACAGTCAATCTGCAAAATAAGCTATTAAGGCGCTGTGGTGCCCACAGCTGTTAACAGGCTGCAAAGGCAGCACTCGAGGTTTCAAAAAAAATTATGGAAGAACAAATGATTAAGAAAGCACTCATTACCGGCGTAACAGGACAAGATGGCGCCTATCTTGCAGAGTTCTTGCTGAATAAAGGTTACGAAGTTCACGGTGTAAAACGCCGTAGTTCATTATTCAACACGGCTCGTATTGACCACCTTTTTCATGACGTTCACGACAAAGGGCTACCCTTTTTCCTCCATCATGGAGATATGACGGATTCATCAAGCCTGACTCATATTATTCAAAAAGTTCAACCGGATGAAATCTACAACCTTGCGGCGCAGAGTCATGTGGCTGTTTCTTTTGAAGAGCCTGAATACACCGCAAACTCAGACGCACTCGGCTCTCTTCGTATCTTGGAAGCAATCCGGATTCTGGGGCTAGAGAAAAAAACCCGGTTTTACCAAGCGTCAACGTCAGAGCTTTATGGCTTGGTTCAAGAAACTCCTCAGAAAGAAACTACGCCTTTCTACCCACGTAGTCCTTATGCAGTCGCAAAATTGTATGCGTATTGGATTACCGTCAATTATCGCGAAGCCTATGGCATTTACGCTTGCAATGGCATCTTGTTTAATCATGAAAGCCCCATTCGCGGAGAAACCTTTGTAACGCGTAAAATTACCCGAGCGCTCTCCCGTATAAAACTTGGTCTTCAAGAATGCCTCTATCTCGGCAACATGGATTCTCTTCGAGATTGGGGCCATGCGAAAGACTACATCGAAATGCAATGGCTGATGCTTCAACAGGAACAACCTGAGGATTTCGTAATCGCGACGGGTGTTCAATACAGCGTACGGGATTTTGTAAATGCTGCGGCTAAAGAGCTGGGTATTACCATCACTTGGAAGGGTGAAGGCGAAGATGAAAAAGGCTATGACGATGCTGGCAAATGCATAGTTGCGGTAGATCCACGATATTTTCGTCCTACCGAGGTTGAAACCCTGCTGGGTGATGCTTCCAAAGCGAAGGCGAAACTTGGCTGGAGCCCAAAAATCACGTTTGCTGAACTCGTCAGTGAAATGGTACGTGAGGACCTGAAAAGTGCCGAACGGGATGAGCTGATTAAACAGCACGGGTATCCTACCTTCAGCTATAACGAATAATTAATATTTGGCAATCTATCAGATGAAGAAGACAAGAATATTGTTGACGGGTGGCAGCGGCATGGTGGGACGCAACCTCCTCGAGCATCCCCGTATTGACGACTTTGAAGTGTTCGCCCCGCCGAGCAACGAGCTGAACCTACTTGATTTCAAAGCAGTCCAAGAATATCTCGAGCGATCTGAGCCCGACCTTATAATCCATGCAGCAGGTAAAGTTGGCGGCATTCAAGCAAACATCAGGGAGCCTGTAAGCTTTCTTCTGGACAATCTTGATATGGGTCGCAATATTGTATGGGCAGCTCGCGTTGCAGGCGTGAAAACCCTAATCAATCTAGGTAGTTCCTGTATGTATCCGCGCAATCATTCTGAGCCCCTCAGCGAAGAAATGATCTTGAAGGGCGAACTGGAACCAACTAATGAAGGATATGCATTAGCAAAAATAACGACAGCACGCCTATGTGATTACATCACACGTGAGAATGCGAGCTTTCAATACAAGACCTTAATCCCTTGCAATATTTTCGGCCGATTTGATAAGTTTGAACCTGCACACTCACATTTACTGCCTGCTATCATCCATAAGATTCACATAGCAAAAACAAATAATGATCCGACCGTAGAGATATGGGGTGACGGCAACGCTAGGCGGGAATTTATGTACGGTGGGGATTTAGCCGACGCTATCATGCAAGCTATCAATAAGTTTGATTCGCTCCCCCTAAATATAAACATAGGCCTCGGGCACGATCACTCAATCAACGAGTACTATAACACCGCAGCCGCAGTGATGGAGTACAAAGGCCAGTTCGTGCATGACATTACTAAACCTGTCGGAATGGCACGCAAACTAGTAAATATTGAGCGTCAGTCATTTTGGGGCTGGAAGCCGCACCATACCCTGCAAGAGGGCATTGAAAAGACTTACAGCTATTATTTGGAGCATCAACAATGAGCATTAAGTTTCCACTAGCTGCCTCTTCTTGGGAAAAAGAAGAGCTTGATGCAATGCAACGCGTCATTGCAACCGGCATGTTTACAATGGGAGAAAATGTAAAATCATTCGAACAAGACTTCGCGCAATTCGTAGGCAGCAAATACTGTGTAATGGTTAACTCCGGCTCCTCCGCAAACCTGCTGATTGTCGCTGCTCTTTTTTACACTAAAAACGCTGATTTAAAACTGCAACGCGGTGATGAAATCATTGTGCCAGCCGTTTCATGGAGCACCACTTACTACCCGCTATATCAATACGGCCTGAAAATAAAGTTCGTTGACATTGATCTTCACACTTTAAATTACGACCTTGAACAGCTGAACCTGGCGGTAACTGATAAGACCCGAGCAATTATGGCTGTAAACCTTCTCGGCAACCCTAATGATTTCGGAGTTATTCAGGAAATCATCGGTGACCGCAAAATCGTTCTGATTGAAGATAACTGTGAGTCAATGGGAGCAACTTACAAAGGTAAACAAGCTGGAACCTTCGGAGTCATGGGTAGTTTCAGCTCATTTTTCAGCCATCATATTTCAACAATGGAAGGCGGTTTGATAGTAACCGACAGCGAAGAGCTATATCAAATTCTGCTCTCTCTACGCGCCCATGGCTGGACACGAAACCTACCCAAGAAAAACCTCGTATGTAGCGAAAAAAGTGACGACCCATTCGAAGAGTCATTTCGTTTCGTTTTGCCTGGCTACAATGTCCGCCCCCTAGAACTTGAGGGTGCGCTAGGCGTAGAGCAGGTCAAGCGTCTTCCAACACTAATTCAGGAACGCCGTAAGAACGGTGCTCTCCTACAAGCGGCTATGGCAGATCACCCAGAAATCATTATTCAACAAGAGATCGGCGAGTCCAGTTGGTTTGGCTTCAGCTTAGTGATACGCCCGGAAAGTAAGTTGACGCGCAAGGCTCTTATTGAAAAACTGAATGACCTCGGATTTGAATGCCGCCCTATCGTTACCGGAAACTTCGCAAAAAACGAGGTTGTGAAGTATTTTGATTCCGAAGTTCATGGTGAACTCAAGAACGCAGAACATATCGACAAGTTTGGTCTTTTTATTGGCAATCACCATTATTCGATCTCAGAAGCTTTTTCACTTCTGAACAGCATCAGAGCTTAACCTATTTTCCATTCACGACAGCATGGTAGAACGGTGCAGGAATTTACGGCGATAACGATAATTGCCGTAGATTTCTCGCACCGGTAGCCGATACACTTAAATCAAACGTTGATCAGCACGAGTAGTAAAATGCTTAAGTAATTTTGGATGTATGAGCCTAACGATGTCCGGTCCTTTATACTTTTTGGTTTGAGCGATGCCACAGCTAAACTAGATATATGGGCAGCTCAGCTTCACGGCTCAAGGCGGCGCTGCTGATATATCCAATCTACTATTTCACCATCAGGAGTATAGCCACTAACTGTTTCGCGTAGTAGCTGTCGCACACGGGTATAGTCATCTTTATCCACTGCCACAACCAACTCTTCAAGCTTAACTTTAAGCAACTCCCAAGATAGATAGTCTTCATTGGCTCTCATAATCATTGGATGCTGCGTCGCGACGACGTTGTCACCAATTAGCAACTCTTCGTAGAGTTTTTCACCAGGTCGCAAACCGGAAAACTCAATTGAAATATCTCCGTGCGGCTTTTTCTCGGAACGAACACTCAAACCAGAAAGATGAATCATCTTCTCGGCCAGCTCGATTATTTTTACGGGGTCTCCCATATCTAAAACAAAAACATCCCCACCTTGTCCCAATGAACCTGCCTGGATGACCAACTGAGCCGCTTCGGGAATCGTCATGAAGTAACGCGTAATTTTAGGGTGAGTGACGGTGAGTGGTCCTCCCGATTTTATTTGCTTATAAAATAATGGAATAACCGAACCAGACGAACCAAGAACGTTTCCAAAGCGAACCATCGTGAAGCGCGTTTTATTGACGCGCGAGATGTTGGACTTTTCCCCAAACAATACGGGAGCCAACTCCTGGCTGAGAGCTTGCAGCGTCAACTCGGCTAAGCGTTTTGTGCTTCCCATCACGTTAGTGGGGCGAACCGCTTTGTCAGTGGAGATGAGTACAAAATTAGCCACCCCCACGCGTAACGCGGCCTGAGCAGTGTTAAGCGTTCCAATCACATTATTTAATACGCCTTCTGCAATGTTATGTTCGACCATTGGCACATGTTTGTATGCCGCAGCATGATAGACCGTGTCAACGCGCCAAGTTCTCATAACGTCTACTAACTTTTTTTCATTTCGTACAGAGCCCAATATTGGAAGCAGATTGACAGGCAAAGACTCTTTGGTAACTCGCAACTCTAGCTCAGAAAGAATACTATATAGATTGAATTCACTGTGCTCGAACAGCAATAACGTTGTTGGGTTTAAACTTAGTATCTGCCGGCAAAGTTCAGAGCCGATCGAGCCGCCTGCACCCGTAACCAAGACACAATGTCCTGTAATGCAGCGCTCCAATAATTCTGCTTGAGCAGGAACAGCATCCCGTCCAAGCAAATCCGCGATATCGACTTCTTGGATGTCGTCTACTTTCACACGCCCACTGGCGAGGTCCATAAAACCAGGCACACTCCGAACATGTAAAGGAAAGCCCTCGAGAAAGCTCAAAATTTCCCTTCGGCGACCTCGATTTGAGGAGGGAATTGCGAGTAGAATTTCCTGGGCACCTGTCGCGTCGATCATGCGTTGGATATGTTTGGGCTTATATACCTGCAGCCCGGCAATCACTCGGTCGGAAATACTGGTATCGTCGTCGATGAAAGCAACCGGACGCATGACACGCCCCATACGTAATGCGGCAACCAACTGATTACCAGCAGCGCCCGCACCATAGATAGCAACTCTGGGCAAGCCATCTTCGCGACTAGCAAAGGGCATATGCTGCGCCGCAGTAAACCAATCACCAAGGAAATACTGGCGCATTGCAAGCCGTAGCCCACCTACCAGAACCAAACTAAGCCACCAATAGTTAAAAATTATAGATCGAGGAACCACGTTTTGATGATTACTATACCAATAGACTACAACGCCGAGAATCAAAGATGACAAACTGACTGCCTTGATGATTGCAATGAGCGCGTCATTTCCAAAATAGCGCATAACGGCGCGGTACATTCCAAAGCGTATAAAGAGCGGTATAGCCACAGCGGGCGCAGTCAAAAATAACCAAAAGTGTGTAGTAAAGGGGTTAACCAACTCATCCAGGCCCAATCGCACCAAAAAAGCCATCCACAGCGCGATCCAAACCAGCAAAATATCAGCAGCAACTTGGAGGATGCGCTTTTGCCTACGCGGTAGGCTCAGCAAAAATGCCCTAATTTTATCCATGATTTTCAGCACCTTACGAAGCTTTGTCGTTGACGCAACAGCCCATTGATTTCGTTAAACCGATAACGGTGATCATCCGAAAAATGGTAACACCCATGAACATATCTAACCATCCGTACCTGCGCGATATTTATAAGCTAAGAGTACCAATGGTAGATAAGCAACAACGACCCCTAGAAGGCCATTTAGTCCGAGAATAGATATACAAATAGCTACTGGGAATAGCCAAAATATATTGATAGCGGCGACAGCTCCAGTCACCGACAAATGATTACCGGCCTTACGTGCGGCGTGCTGGTAAGCATGGCTTCGATGAGCTTCATACACCCGATGCCCTTGGAACAGGCGAGAGAATAGGGTGAAGGTTGCATCGACTATAAAGACGCCTAAAAGAACCAACCATACCCACAAAAAAACTGGACTTTTCCAAGCAGCATAAAGGGAGAACACCCCCATCATCACACCCAGAAACCCACTACCAGCATCGCCCATGAAAATGCGTGCCGGCGGAAAATTCCAGATAAGGAATCCACTCACGGCCATTGCCAAGAGTAAAGGTGGCCCGATCAGCTCTCCAAAGCCGGTCAACCAGTAAATAATACAGACCCCAACACAAGTACAGATAGCCTCCACACTTGCGAGTCCATCTATACCATCCATAAAATTATATAGATTCAGCAGCCATACGAGGTACAGGGCAGACACAAATACGCCAAACCATTGCAGATCAATTAGTCCTCCCCAGTACTGAAGTGGAGGCAATCCTCCCAGCCAATATAATGACCATGCGGCACAGAGGAAATGACCAAGCAGACGCCAGCGAGCTGCAATATGACCATGATCATCAAGAAAGCCTAATGCTGCGACGCCCATTCCGGTTCCGAGCATGGACCAGATCATGGGCCATTCCGTACCCCTTGTCATACCGACGAAAGGCAAGAATAGTAAAAAAATCAGTACTATCGCGACTCCACCGCCTCTAGGCGTAGGAACCGAATGCGAACTACGCGAGTTAGGGACGTCGATTAGACTTCGACTAATGGCGTATCGACGAATACTACCCGTCAAAAACGCGGACAAAAGAACAGCAAGAGGAAATAAAAACCACACACTCATAGAAAAGACACGTCCTTGGAGCTATGAAAGTTAATTTGCATCATGACCTTAATGCCAAGAATTCGCGACCACAATTTTGCAGGGTAAGCTCTGGACGTAGCGGCGGAACCCATTCCAGCAAAGAATAGGCCTTGCTTGAATCAATAATCAGAGACTCGCATAACTGTTTATACATACCCTGCCTACCAATCAGGCTCGCCCCCCATCGCAACAGGACCGGCGGACAAGGAAGCAAACGAGGCTTCACTCCCATCCCCAAAGCCAATTGTGCAATGATCTCCGGAGTGGACAGCGTAATACCATCAGAAATCAGAAAAAGTTGATTCGCAGCGGCTGGCTGAGTAATACATTGGCGCAAGAAATGCGCCAGGTTCTCCAACGAGATCATGCTTCTTGAGTTTTCTACCGAGGCAACTGGCAAAGGCAAGCCGGATGACACCAATTTAAGTAGTCGTCCGAAATTACCAGGAGCCTGGGCGCCATAGACGAGTGGAGGCCGAACAATTACCCACTCCATCGTAGAGCCATCGGCTATCTGACGTAGCGCCAGCTCGGCCTCAAGCTTGGAAACGGCGTAATCTGCATGAGGTGCGGGAATGGAATCCTCCGTAAATGGTTTATTGATGGTTTGAGCACCGTTGACCCCGATCGAGCTAACCAGGATGAATCGCGTCACTCCAGCATCACGTGCTTGCTTCGCAAGCGCGGTAGTGCCCTTAACATTTACGGCTCTAAACTTCGCAAGCGCATCCGCAAGTGCTTCGCCTGTGACATGCGCACGACCGGCCAAGTGGACGACTACATCCACGCTCTCAAGCGCACGCGTGAAGTCCCCCGTTCCGCTGATATCACCAATCACTACAACCTCAACGTGAGGCTCGTTATAGCTCTGAGGGTGTCGCAACGCAGCGACTACATCAATACAACCAACATCTGTGCACGAACGAATTAAACCGCGCCCAACAAATCCGGTGGCTCCGGTTACTAGAACACGCATATTACACCTTGGTTACGTCTGAATAAACGTTGAGTGTCCGCTGAAGCATCAGGTCAAAAGTAAAATCACTAAAAAATCTTGACTTACCCATCATGCCCATCCGCGAACATAAATCCCGCGAGCCAATTAAAGTACCCAATGCGGATACCAAACCTTCATGATCATGCTTGTCCACCAATATTCCAGTTTCATGTTGTGTCACCGCCTCTGGCACGCCACCTACGCGCGACGCGATCACCGGCAAGCCAGAACGCATCGCTTCCAATACAGTTAATGGAAGTCCTTCCCAGTTTGAAATAAGGCAAAAAATATCAGCTTTGGATAATCGCTCAGAGACATCAGAACAGGGCCCTGGGAAGAAGATTTTATCCTGCAAGTTGAGTTCGGCGACTAGACGTTTAACCTGCGGCATAGTAGGGCCGCCCCCCACGAACTCCATCGTCCAATCGCTGTTAGCTAAGGACGCTAAGGCGCGGACTAAAAACAAATGGTCTTTTGGCGCATCAAATCTAGCGACCATTATGAGACGTGTTACATTGGATGCTTCTGCGACAAAACATGGTTCCTTCACCGAAGGCATTCCATTATGAATCGTGACAATCAGATCGGCATCGCCCACGCCCAACCGCAGCGCCAAAGAACGATCGTAATCGGAGACAGTGATAATCTTACTCGTAAGGTTCGCTACAGTCTTCTCGATCCAACGATACAAAATGCGCCGAAACGAAGATACACCCTCGGTAAAAGCCCAACCGTGCGCTGTAAAAACACACGGAACGGACATCATTTTTGCAACCAGACGCCCCACAATTCCGGCCTTTGAAGAATGTGCATGAATAAGATCCGGTTTCCATGCCAACACAATGCGTCTGAGTTCAAGATAAAATCGAAAATCGTTGATAGCGTTCAATGGGCGAACCAGATGTCTCGCGGAGATGCATGTAAGTCCTCTCTCCCTGGCCTTATCGACGAAAACACCGTTACCGCCTACGACAATGAGTACTTCATGCCCCGCATCTTGAACGCCTACTGCGAGATCAAGAAGATGGACGCTCGCCCCTCCAATGACATCAGAACGGGTGATAACGTACAGAATTCTCAACTCTCTTCCTCCCCATCATAACCGTGAGGATTCAGGGTCTGCCAACGCCAGGAATCGATAACCATTGCATTCAAATCTAATGATGCAACCCAGCCCAAGTCTCGCTTTGCTTTAGATGGATCAGACCAACACTTAGCTAAATCACCAGGGCGGCGCTTAAGGTATTGAACTGGTATATCTACTTTGCTAACCGTAGAGAAGGCCCTGATTACCTCTAGGACCGAGTAGCCTTTTCCCGTACCCAAATTCCACAAAAAGCACCCGCTATGAATATCAAGATAATCTAACGCTGCCAAATGTCCCTTGGCCAGATCCACCACGTGGATATAGTCTCTGACGCCAGTGCCATCGGAGGTCGCGTAGTCATCACCAAAGACAAACACGGAGGGTCGTAGACCAACAGCAACTTGACTGATGTAAGGAAACAAGTTATTAGGCGCGCCCTTGGGATGCTCTCCTATTAGTCCACTTGGGTGTGCACCTACCGGATTAAAGTACCGCAGAATAGCAATAGACCATCGAGGATCGGAATGAGCCAAATCAAGCAATATTTGCTCAACCATCAACTTGGAGCGCCCATAAGGATTGATAGGTGTAGCAACGAGTGAGTCTTCCCTGAGTGGCATTTCACCGCAGTCGCCATACACCGTCGCAGAGGAGCTGAATACCAAATTATAAACATTCATACTAGCCATGACCTGACACAACACAATCGAAGCAAGTACATTATTAGCATAATACTTTAAGGGCTTTTCAACACTTTCACCTACAGCTTTAGCACCTGCAAAGTGAATCACAATATCTATCGAATATGTTTTAAATATTCGAGTGAGCAACTCTGTATCGCAGACGTTTCCCTCAAAAAAAATGGGGCTATGACCGGTGATATCTTTGACTCTGAGCATCACTTCGCTGGAACTATTACTAAGATCATCAAGCACTACCACTTGATATCCCACTTGAAGACATTCAACAAGTGTATGAGAACCAATGTAACCAGCACCTCCGGTAACTAAAACCGTTTTCAAGATCCCACCTCATGCCCGAAACTATTTTTTTGATTTAAAAAAAACTTTAGATATCGACAAAAGCACGCTAAAAAACCTTCTAAAGCCAGGCTTAATCAGGAACTCTCTCAAAAAATATGATGCCACTTCTGCATAGGCTTGACGGCTACCTTTCGATTGAAAGTCGGAGACTCTGTAATCAATCATCGGAAATGATGTAAATATACATTTCACATCTGTACGCTTCGCCAATCGTATCCAAAGATCATAATCTTCACTCTGGAACCCGCCCGAGTAACCTCGCGCGCGCAAGATCAGATCTCTCCTGATTGCGATCGCCGGATGAACGAAAGGATTTGAGTAAATGATTCTGGAGCGCCAATTTTGCTCTCGTAGCGCTCGAGCACCAATGACTGTGCCGGCAGCATCAATTATCCGGCATGATCCAGCGACAATGTCGATAGCCGGGTCGGTCCGAATTAGATTATAAGACTCGGCTAGCCTGTCAACATGACAGATATCATCACTATCAAATCTTACGATGTACTCACCCTTTGCACTATTTACGCCTAAGTTCAAATTAAACGCCAACTGACCTATCTCTGTGCGGAGCAGTACAATCCTAGGGTCTGTTATCGCAGCAACAGAAGCATATAGCTCATCTGTGCACGCATTTAAGACGATAACAAACTCAAACAAACTAAAACTTTGCGCCAAAACGCTTTGAATCGCTTGATGAATATATCCTTCATCACGATTACAACACATTACAACACTGAAATACGGCCGCTGAGCATCGTCAGACGTTGCCATTTCAGCATCGACCGTAATTGTCTGAAAATCGGACAATATCATCTTCTCCAAGATAAGACCCCGACTGTACCTCAATAAGTTCCAGCGGTATGACGCCAGGATTTTCCAGCGCATGGACCCCACCTATCGGGATATAGGTAGATTGATTTTCGGTCACAAGGTAGGTCTTCTCCCCGTTTGTAACTTTCGCAGTACCACTGACGACGATCCAATGCTCAGCACGGTGATGATGCATTTGCACTGATAGTTTGTGCCCTGGTTTAACAGTTATTCTTTTTACTTGATAACGCAGGCCACTATCAATAGCTTCATATACACCCCAAGGCCTGTAAACCTCGCGATGAGCTATATGCTCGTTCCTCCCGTCCGCCTTAAGCTTTTCAACTATTTTTTTTACGTCTTGAATATGATCCTTATGAGCCACTAGTACTGCATCTTTGGTTTCGACGACGACGAGATCATTGATACCAACTGTAGAAACCAAGCGACTTTCCGAAAAAACATAACTATTTGAAGTATCTATCGAAATGACATCACCCGTAAACAAATTGCCATCTTCGGAGCGCGTACCCACCTCCCACAACGCAGCCCATGAACCGATGTCACTCCAGTTAGCATCCAGTGGGATCATGACAGCTTGCTGAGTTTTCTCCATAACCGCATAGTCAATCGAGTTATCAGGGCACTGCGAAAATGCTTCGCGGTCAATCCGAGTAAAATGCATGTCACGAGAGCCTTTCGCCAGTGCCTCACGACACCAGAAGAGAATATCGGGCTCAAAGACCTCCAGTTCCTCCAAATAACGGCTTGCCTTGAACATGAACATGCCGCTGTTCCAGTAATAATCGCCGTCCGCAAGGTAAACTTGAGCAGTATCTGCGTCTGGCTTTTCAACAAAACGAATTACCTCGAACCCTCCGTTTCCGACTGAAGGCCCCTGCCGCAAATATCCATAGCCGGTCTCAGGCCTTGTGGGTGTGATACCGAATGAAATCAATTTACCCGCTTCGGCCAATACCATTGCAGTCCGTATAGCGTCGTGGAATGCTTCGGTATTTTGGATGAGATGATCAGCTGCCAAAACCAGCATCAAAGGGTCGGCGCCTTCGGCAGTCGCTTGAAGCGCCGCCAGAGCAATCGCGGGAGCCGTGTTCCGGCCCATTGGCTCGAGCAGAATATTAGTATCTTCAAGACCAAGCAGTCGCAACTGCTCCGCCGCCAAAAAGCGATGCTCCTCATTGCAAATCAGCTGTGGCGGAGCATGGGTAAGGCCAGCCAAGCGGTTGATTGTGACTTGCAGCATCGAAAATTGGGTATCTACCAGCGGAATAAACTGTTTCGGGTGAAGCTGACGAGACAAAGGCCACAAGCGAGTGCCCGAACCACCCGCCATAATAATTGGAACAAACATTGATATCGTCCTTTGATTACCTTCGAGGAGGCTAATGACGCCGCATACGAAACCGAACAGCTTGCTAGCTGGGAACCTGCAGGGCACGTGCCAAATGCCACTCATCAGCAAAATTTGTGAACCGTGTAAAGAGGAAGCGACACTACATAACTGACCCATTATGCGAGTATGGTGGTAGTTTTCAAGTAACAGTTGTAGTCCTCTGTCGATAATCGATCCACGAACTACCTACCTCAACACTAGGTGATCGTTTACCTAGGCATCTCCTGGAAAGCAGTTGCACGGCAGTAAGGCCCGTAATCATCATCCGACTGCGCTTGCGGCAGTCTTTCCACTACCTGGCTAGGCCACGTATAGGACTCTTGGTCGTTGGCCTTGCCGGTCTCAACCAAACTGTTATCTGAGCGCTGGCGGCGGCCGTTTGAGCGTGTCACTGAACAGCCACGCCTTGCGCCCGATTTCGAACGGCTTAGCGCGCGTTTCGCCGCATTGATGCCGATCGGTAAAAAACCAGACTCCACGTAGCGCTCCAACCGGCTTCAGTTATTGGTCAGATAATTCGCCGCCCTCTCCAGCACACTTTGGGGTGTCGCTTGGGATTGCGTTCTATCCAGCCGGCCTTTCAACTGGGTCAGGATTAGCAGACTGTAAGCGATCCATAAACCCCACCTACCGTATGGCCGGGGTATGAAGTCAGGTATCCGAGTCGGATACATGCTCTGCTTGAGTTCTTACCCCAAACAACCGGTCGGCTATCTGCCGACCTCGCTCCAGCCCTTCAGCCGTCAACCAAATCGATTTGTTCTTGTTCACCGGATTACTGATTAAACCCTGTTCATGCAATCGATTCATGGTCTCGAAGTCGAACCCTTTCCAAGCATTGCCGTCATCAAAACTGAAGGTTGCCAACAGGGCAAGCATGGCTTCTTCAATCAATTTATCGTCGTATTCCATGATCGTTGCTCCGCTCGTATCTTTAAGCTCACCATAAACCCCACCAGCCATGGTGGATAGCGCGTTTAGCTATGCGATACCGGCGAGCAGTTCCAGGGTAGTAAAGCTTCGTAATCCTCAATCGAAGATGCCAGTGGCAGCCACGCATAGGGCTCTTGGCCGTTGGCTTTGGCGGTCTCAACCAAGCTGTAAAGTTGAGCGCTGGCCGTCGCGCCTTTGGGCGTGTCGCTGAACAACCAGTTCTTCCTTCCGATCACGAAGGGCCTGATGGCTCGTTCGGCTGAGTTGTTGTCGATCGGCAAGTAGCCTTCCTCGACATACCGCTCAAGTTTGCTCCAGTTATTGGCCAGGTAGGTGATGGCTTTTCCCAGCGCGTTCTGAGCGGTGACATGGGGCTGCGTCTTTTCGATCCAGCTTTTCAACTGAGCCAGCACCGGCAGGCTGTGTTCGTGCCGGCCAACTTTGCGTTCCGCATCGCCGCTGGTCTTGAAGTCGCGTTCGATACCGTAAAGCTTGTTGATCAGGTTCAGCGCGATATCAGCGCGCCCCGTCTTGCCTTTGGGCTGTACTTTTTGAGCATCGATGAATTTGCGCCGCGCATGTGCCCAGCAGCCTAAACGCTCCACTTCGACCTGAGCGCCCAGCGCGTTGTAACCGGCATAATCATCGGTCATCACGTAGCCGCGATAACCATCAAGCAGACGCGTCGGCACCTCCTGAGCCCGGCTGGTGGAGTAGTCGAAAAGGATCACTGGTTTGTCGGGTGGGCCGCCGGTTTGCACCCACATCCAAGACTGACTGCTTGGCTCCCGATCAGGCTCTTTCAACACCTGTACCCGGGTTTCATCGCAGTGGATGATGCGGCTTTCCAGCAACCGGTCGCGCATTAAATTCAACAGTGGTTGCAAGTGTTCGCCGCACTGGATAACCCAGCGGGCCAAGGTCTGGCGCGGGATATCGATGCCATGGCGGCCCAGCACTTTTTCGAAACGGTGAAGCGGTAAACCGTCCACGTATTTGGTGGTCAGCAGCATCGCCAGCACGCTTGGGCTGGCCATACTTTTTTCAATCAACTGAGCGGGCTTGTCCGCAGTAACCGGTGCCATTTCACAGGCACGGCAACCGTAGACCTTACGAACGTGTTTGATCACGCGGATTTGCATCGGCACGATTTCAAGCTGCTCGCTGACCTCCTCGCCGATGGCGTGTTTGCGACAGCCGCAGGCACAGGGCAGTTCATGCTCGGAAAGCTCGTGGATGACTTCGATGCGAGGGAGATCGGCCGGTAGCGGCTTGCGCTTGCCACGCCGCTGGGTCGGCGCAACAGCCTCTTCTTCCGCGGCTTCATCAATGGGTTCGATGACGCTTTCCGCCTCATTGAACAGGGCCAACTGCGGCGTTGCCGGATCAGCCGTTTGCTCGGACTTGCGTCCGAACAGGCGCTGACGCAACAGCGCATTTTCTTCTTCGAGGAAACCGACTCTGGACTGCATCTTCGCAAGCAGCTGCTTGAGCAATTCAGGATCGTCGGGGAGGTTTTCGGGCACGGAAATCATGCCCGGATTATACCGAATCAGGCCACGTATCGAGGCGTCAAAACCTGATGAGGACGATTGCGCCAGAGGTCGAAACCGTCCAGCAACCAGTTGAGTTCCTGGACGGTCAGGATAATCGCCTCGTCCGTGGCATCGGGCGATGTTTTGAATCGCTCGGATTCGAGGCGCTTGAGCCAAAGGCAGAAGCCGTTGCGTTCCCAATACAAAATCTTCACGCGGTTGCGTGGCTTGTTGAGGAAGACGAAAAGCACAGGGTCGAATACCGCGACTTTGATATCCAGCTCGACCAGCGCAGCAAGGCCATCAATGGATTTTCGAAAGTCCACGGGTTTGGGGTAGAGATAGACTTTTTCGACTTTGGCATCGGGTCGCATCATGGCGGGCTGGCTCCTGAGAGAATCGGGAGCACAGCATCCGAGATCAGCTAAGCGCTTTGAAGGTGGGGTTCATGGAGCGCTTACAGCAGACTCATTTCCTGACGACAAATAAATCACTGCTCATCGCTGAGGCCCTTGAGGTCACGCTCGATGCCGTACCGCTTATTGATCAACGTCGGCGCAATATCGGCACGGCTTGCGTTGCCTCTGGGCTGCACTTTCTGCGCATCGCGAAATTTACGACGCGCACGTGCCATGCACACCGATCGCTCCACTCCAGGCTGCAACGTTATCGCGTTATATCGGAAAGCGAGCGCAAGTCCGAATTGTCGCCAATCACTTACTTATTACTCAGTTATGCGTACTGAATAAGCCCAAGACAATTCCTTTCGATCATATAGTCTCTCAGAGATTTTCCAGCGTTATCAACAGCCGATACGTCGGCCCCGCGACTCAGAAGCATCTTGAAAGCCCGTTCATCCCCATGCCTTTCATAGTAACTAAACGCGTACATTAATGGGGTTGTACCGTTATAGCCCACGACAGACATACTTGCCCCACAATTCAAAAGAGTATCTATCAGAGCGATTTGTCCGTGATACGACGCAAGAATAAGCGCGCTCCACCCGTTTTCATTTCTAGCATTAATGTCATCAACAAACTTCAACGCCAACTCAAGCGCCAGCACGTCACCAGATTCGGAGGCAACCCAAAGAATGGGATAATAATCTTTTTTTAACTTCAGATCATAGTCTACGGTCGAGATAACAAAACTTCCGCTATCTTCAGATACAATTGCCCCTGGCTTCAAGTGGCTCTTATCCAATAAGATCTCAGTCCCAATTATTTGCCATCCTTCGAAACGCGGCACCTGGTATTCCCTGAACGTGAACGCCCTAAATTGATTAGAAATTTCGAAAGCGCATTTATTGAAGTCAATTGACAGAGATGAGTAATTAATTGATGACTTCGAATAATATGAAGCCCCCATACTCTCTTGCGCGATGGATGAAAACTCGCCAGACAAAATCGAATCAATGTGGCTTCGCAGCAATTTTTTTGAGTTGGCAAGATATCTGAAATATAAATCCCGAGCATTATCTCCAGGATCTATATCAAATTCGATCTGGGCAATAATGTCACCAGTATCAATACCCGCATCGATAAAATGCAGCGTGACTCCACTGGTCACTTCACCATGCAACAACGGTAATGCAGAAGTGTACATGCCTTTATATTTGGGAAGTAGTGAGAAATGCACATTAAAAAGCTGAGCGCCACGGAATTTTTTTGGGCTTATGATTCTGTCGAACTCTAGAGACAAAAACACTAAATTTTCAATCTCGTAGAGATCTTCCAGGTTTACTTGCTTAATACCTCTCCCTAATGCATATTTCTTGAATGATGGCTGCCAAGTGTCCACACCAAGATCATTTTTATTGGGTATAAAAAATATATTACTATCGGGATAAATATCAACAACATACCTCAAACCTTCGATGGCTATTTCGTTTTTTCCTGCTACACATATAGCTTGCATAATTATACTACCACTTTTCTAGTACGATATTTTTGCACCTGTACGCTTTCATTACACATTAATGTATGTATAGAAATTTAGGGCTTGACAAACTCATAGCTATCGCTCCACAGCTCTAATTATCAATAGACAACGTAGAATCATTCAAGTCCCCGGCTGGGCCCCTAGCATTGACAATAGAATCAATCACCCATTATATAATCCCAACCGATAAGCTGATTGCTTTCCTCTAGCAAAAAGGAAATATTTAATCGAGGCATGTAAACTACAGGCTTACTAGTGAAGCTCAAAAAGGCGGCCCACCAAGCGAAAGTGCTATTACCAATTATATAGTCCTTACAGCAAACCAAGCTTAAAAAATCTGCGATAGCCGGTTTCACATCTGCGCTTAATAATCCGCAGATTTTGAAATTCTGACCGTCAAAAACTTTTTCGCACCATGCTTTGTCATCAGTAAAGATTACAAATTCGCGATCTTTAAAATGCCGTATTGCGGCCAAATAATAACTTTCATCCATTACTTTGTGGCGAGGGTCTGTTGATAATAAAAAGTCGCCTCGACGGACGTGAACCCCCACACTATGGGAATATAGCTTTTGCCCCTTAGCAATCAAATGCGCATTTTTATCGAAAATCAACGAACGTAGCTGATTCCTAACAAATAGTGCGCTCTGAACGTACTGAAAATACCCGAAATGAAACCTGCAATTGACAGCTTCAAGAGCATCACTGAACTTCGTTTCCGCATCAAAATCGTAGAGCAGATAGCCGCCAAGCTTGCGAAGCCCCATTTTCCTGGAAATTAAACGAGCAGCTTTCGCCAAATAACTCTGCTCGAAAAATATACACCTCCTAGAAAATTGCAAATGATCGAAATCAATAAGATCAGAAAGACGTATGCCTCCATGAATGCTTTTAGCAAGTAGAACCTTACTGTCGCAGGTGACGCTTTGATCCAGCACGGACTCTGCGTATTTCGCCCATGCCAATTGAAATAGTTGGTTGCCTAACCCACCTTGCAGCATAACGCTTTTATTTGTAGTCATCTAGGCACTCCACGATATCTCTTGATATGCTCTGTCAGCACTGACAGAACAAACACTACCATCCCAACCTGCAAAAATTTCATCGAAACGCCATACATATCTGAGCGAGAGAAATACACAAGTGTAGGTAAAACCGACAAAATAAGAAAAATCGCAAATCCTTGATTTTTGTATGCCAATTGACCTTCTTTATATATAAAAACTATGCCATCAAGAATTCGAACGAAGCACCCAAAAAGCAAACACCAGAACATATAGAATACCCATCCACGATAGTAAGCCTCCGCAAAAAAACTCGTCGAAAACCCGCCACTAGCGAAATTTATATACCGTACTTGGTCCACGCATACGCCAAATTCTCTAGTGGTAGAATTCAGACAACGTTCTAGTTCGTTAGAAAAATTCACTGCTCCGTATAAAACTTCGAATGAAGCTCCTTGTCCGTGCAGCGTTTGGGATATTTTTTCCAACACGCCGGTTGAGACTTGAAATCCTAATCGGTACTCAAGAAGAATATTTGCAAAAAAAAGCGACCCTACTCCTAGCAAAATAAGAAAACCGTAGCTTATTCGTTTTTCCAGCCCATAAACAAATATAAACAAAAATAGGTATACGAAAAAATAACCTCGGAGACCAATAAATAAAAATCCAATCGAGAAAACCATCCAGATAATCGAAATAATCATTAGTCGATTGGAGTGCTTCCCCAGAATACCCCAAAGTAAAAGTAGATTTTTTGCAATAAAGAAAGTGAAGATGTGCGCATGAAACTCTGGATTTTCTAATGCTTCAAAATAATTCCCTCCAATATATTTTTGGGCCACAATAAAAGACTTCACCAAAAAAAAGACACCACTGCTCAGGCCAAGAAATATAATGACCCCGTTCGCGAGGCGAGATAATGAGAAAGTAGAGAGCGTCGCGAAACGAGCAACAATTACGGAACTGAATCGGCCACTAAGGAGATAGCCTGTAGCTATGAATATGAAACCAAGGGCCAAATTTACCACGGTTTGGCGAATGGAATTTTCACCCAAGACAATTCCAGCCTCAACGACTTCCTTATTGAAAAATAGCGTGAGAAATGGCCGTGCCCACATAAAAAAGAACACAGAAATAGAAACAAGTGATGGAATGCTCAATGGGCTTTTGTAACGTCCCTCTAAGCAAAAGCGCCCTAAAAGAACCGTCATGGAGATTAAGAATATTTTATACAAAATATCCCCAGCGCCCCCTCCACTGACGCTCATTGTTCCCATGACAAATATAGCCAATACAAAGTTGAGCATCAACAAAACACCAAATAGAAGCTCACTTCGTCTGACATAAAACATAACTTTCACCTCAAAACCATTTTGACAAGCTTTTTTAATTTGTTCAGCAAGTACAGCTCGAATGATCTAGCATAAACTTTGTGCGAAGGCGAGCTCTTGCCTGCTATGCTATTAAGCTTTGTAAATACAAGATTTGCATCAAAAGCCTTCGTGTATTCATATCCCCGTGTAGAAATGTCACTTGCAGATTCCAGAAAATGCTCAACCAAGGTTTGCATACTGCTTGTTTTTTGCGGCGGCTTTATACCAGCATAGCTCAACTCTCCCAATGAGTACCCTAAAGACTCTGAGACCCATCTGTACTGAGGAACTTGGCTCTCACCTCTACTCGCCTTTGGGGGTACGACTATGGTAGGCACTTTATTTTTGGCAGAGTCCAGCGAAGAAGTGCCCATTGCAAACATCAAATCGATATTTTCACGGATGAAGTGACTGAGATCTTCCTTTTTAATCATGGGAACAAGCGCGTATTCCAGATCCAGATCAGACGATATAAGTTCCCTTAGAGCGTTCATCGCGTCTCCCTCCCCTACGATATGAAAAACAATTTTTTCATAGCGTTTCAAAAGACCTGATCGTAGGGACCGAACGTCAAGGATCACCTGTTCTAGAGCGAGGAACTTGAAGTCCATATCGATTCGCCCGACCCATCCTAGACGCAGAATTTTTGATGGCGCAGTGTAATCAAATGGCGTTGCAAGTTGTTTATCTATTACAATTGGACATATCAAGTCGGACACTAAACCATCGAAACATATATTGCCAATATCGGCATGGGCTCCGACCTCATCGGTAAATATCACGGAACGGCTATCTAGGAACGCCGCTAACGAGCCCTGGGCTCTGCCCTTCAAAATTTCAATCAGTTTGCGTTTAAGCGTTCCCTTAGATTCAATACGTAGGGAATATTCTTCGTCACTAATGGACAAATAAGCACCTCGGAACGCGGCATATCCCATGCACCAAACACAGATGTGTTTAAATCTTATATTACGGGCTTTAAATAACCAAATCCTACTTACTTCAGATGTGGGAAGAAACACAACGTCGTAAGTTTTCAGTCTCGGCTCATCATACGTGGCGGCGATTTCAACTTCACACCCGTTTAATATCAGCCAGTCATTAAGCCGTGCAAGTAATAAGTCGGTTCCTCCGAACCGTCCTTGGGTTAAAATCAATATCGTTCTTTTCAACAAAATATCACCAATCCAAGTTAAATTACTTAAAGTCTATCGATTCATCTTTGTCGCACGACTGTTGATCCAACAGCTTCCGCCATATAAAAAACGCCATCACCAACCAATAAATAAGATAGTTTACCGCATGCGCTATAGCAACTCCTTGGAGGCCATATAGCTTTGTCAATACCCAAGTAAAAAACACAAAACTTGCCGCAAAAAACACTTCAGAAAAAATAAAGAGCCTCATCATGGCCTTACCAAGCATCAAATAAGCCAATATCCACCCTCCTATCTTTAGCGTATCGCCAAACATTTGCCACGCGAACAAATCACGCATTGGCGCGAAGTCAGTGGTAAAAAGGGTTGCAATGATAAAATCCCTTAGTAAGTAAATAATTAACGCACATATAGCCGCAATTGGTAATATAATTCGGTACCCTTGTACGATTTCGCTCTTTATCTCAGACGCCTCCTGCAGTTCAGATAACCTAGGGAGATAGTAAACACTCAACGTGGTCGTTATGAGCATTAGGTAAGCGGCACTTAGCCGCCACATTGCTTCCCAATAACCGGCGGCCTGCCAGCCGAAAGTCTCACCAAGATAATCACGTACCAAAATATGGCTAACGGGAACGCAGGCAGCCGATGTCAATGCCATTGCTACGTATTTTATCAAGTTAAAAGCTATCGACTTATCGATACCTGAAAAGAAATAAGAGCATTTAAACCATGGCGTTTTACAACACAAATAAAGCGTAACAAAAAAAGCGAAGGATTGATAAACAGCAAGTGCAATCAAGGCACCGTACAGACCGAAACTAGCAGTCATCACTGAAGTAACCACTAGTGAAAAAATGCTTCCAGATATATTGGCGAGCACATATGTTACTATTTCTTTTTTCCCGTTAATTACCGCCATAAAGAGAGTATTAAAAGAGAAAAACACCAATGATACGGAAAACCATAAAAACACCCCGCCCAACTTTCGATCATTCAAGAACCAGTCAGCCAATGCCTCATTGGATATTGCAATAACCAACGCAGCGAGCAACGAACCGCATAGAGCTATTGTGCCGGCCGTGCCCCATAGCCTGCGCTGCGCTATAAGGTCCTCTCGATACTCAGCTGTATATTTCGTAACTCCTGTATTAATCGCCCCACCAGCAAATGCAGTTATCATTTGCACTGCGTTCTGAAACTGTCCAAGCGCTGCGTACCCAGATGGCCCGACATATACAGCAAGCACTTTGTTGATACCCAAAAGCGTGAGCATTTTTATTGCAACTGCAATCCCGTTCAGGATCCCCGTCTTTATCAATGTCATTAGGAAGCGCCGATACTACTAAAGTTATTACATGCCGAAACCACCTTCAGTGCCTCTTCTCTGGTCATAGTCGGCCCCAACGGCAAACTCAACACTTCATTATGTATAGCCTCTGTGACGGGCAACGCCATTCCTGACCAAGCTGAATACGCTTTTTGTTTATGGACAGGGATTGGATAATGGATGAGTGTCTGAATGCCGTGCTTTTCGAGATGCTTTTGCAGCGCTTCACGATGACGTGTACGAATTACAAAAAGATGCCAGACATGTCCTTCCAAGGCTTCAACGTTAGCATCTCTATCTAACGGAAGCGTAATTTCAGCATTCTTAATTCCCTGTATATAAATTTGCGCGACTTCACGGCGCAGGCATACCTGTTTTTCAAGATACTTCAACTTCACAAGCAAAATTGCCGCCTGTAACTCGTCCAGACGACTGTTAACTCCGCGATATAGGTTCTGGTATTTTTCGTGCGACCCGTAGTTTCGCAGCGCACGCAATACTTCAGCAAGTTCATCGTCGTTGGTCGTGATCGCTCCGCCATCGCCGAGCGCGCCCAGATTTTTGCCTGGATAGAAACTGAAGCCGGAAGCATCGCCCCAAGCACCTGCTTTTTTACCATTATGACTTGCACCATGCGCTTGTGCAGAGTCCTCCAACACCAAAAGTTTATATCTTTTGGCAACTGAAATTACGGCGGGCATATCGGCAAGCAAACCGTACAGGTGAACAGGTAATATAACCTTTGTTCTCGGGGTAATCGCTTGTTCTATATTGTCGATATTTATGTTGTAAGTTATAGCATCCGGCTCAACTAACACGGGAACGAGATCGTTTTCCGTAATAGCCAAGATGCTAGCAATATAGGTATTAGCAGGAACGATTACCTCGTCCCCGCTCTTAAGCCTACCCATTTCCTTCCAGGCACGCAGCGTCAGACTTAATGCATCTAAACCATTGGCGACACCAATGCAATACTTAGTACCACAATACTCCGCAAAAGCTTTTTCAAAGCTTATTAGCTCAGAACCCGCAATGTACCAGCCTGAGTCAATTACCCTCGCACATGCTTCCAACAGCTCATCTCGCACGTCGTAGTTAATTGCTTTTAAATCGAGAAATTTAATCATCAGATATATACCAGATTATTCTAGCTGGACCGCCTACTACCACGGAAATCCAGGAGCTTAATTAGTTACACCTACACAAGCACTTTGATATTCAAGCCACCAGCGCTGACATAGGTAAAAGCGTAGCGACAGTTTTTGTTGATTGCCATTACTTCAGGAACAACGCAAAGCTGCCTAACAGGGCTATTATCCATACCATTTCTGGCTATCTGTACGAAGTCATTTGTCTACGCCCTTTTTGTAAGCTCTAAGAATTCGGAGTAATTCCGAATATAATCTTGTTCATCATAATAATCGCTAGCCAAGACAAGAAGGACACAATCTGACGTGAAGTCATGCATTTCATGCCATATCATTTTATCGATAAATATAGCCTTGCATGAACTGTTCAGTATCACCTGTTCGCTGTTCAACCCGTCGTCCATTAACATACGGCATTGACCTGACACACAGATAGCCGTTTGCTGAAGAGCTTTATGTGCGTGGTAGCCGCGGGACACGCTTGGCGCCGTTCCCATAAGAAAGTAAACCCGCTTGATGTCAAACGGTACATTTTTTTGTGCTTCTAACACAACCAGTTGCCCACGCTCGTCGCCCAGCACTTGCAAGTCTACTAAATCTACTAAACTCATTTATACCCCCTCTCAAGAGCATTTTTTACGTCGAGCTATCAGCAGAGCACCAGCCCGCCTGGAAATATTCGTTATTAGACCACGAAAGTGGCGGGCAAGCCAAAACCACGCTTTAGGCGACCCCTTTTGAACGGTTTTTCATCACCCTCCTCTGCGTGATTCCAAACCAACGGTGACTCCTCTAACATCCAAATTATCACGTGTGCCCATGAACTAGGTGAGGTAGCGGCCGCGAAAGGGTCCTGACGTAATCCGATTCTCCTGATAGGCGATATGCCTGCACGCCGGAGAATCTAGGCCGCAGCCTATCAATAATGGGTGCACGCCGGTGCACCTACATCATGGATAACTACGCTTTTAACGGCGGATTGACGAGCACGAGCGTTTCACCTTTCGGCTTAAGATGATCGCTGCACTGTTGGGTCGACCCCAAATTTTGTCTAAACAGTTAGAGCAATCTCAAAACTCGAAACACGATGTGTGACGGTGGTCAGCGGACCGTGACCGAAGAGATTTCTTCAGCGAGGGAAGGTTATAAAAGGGCATCTAAACATTATAAAAAGTCTATGAACCCAAAAGCGGCTTTGGAGCTTAAGACATTGATAGTAAACACTCACGGCCGCATTGTTTAGGAACAGCCACTGCCATCAAAGAAGAATATTTCAACGAGAATATCGTCGTACAGATGTCGTGACGCCTTGCAAGCTTCTCTCCCAAAAGACCTCTACGGGTATCAGGAGCGACGTATTATCTTCATTAACGCACTGAACATCGGCCCAATAAGAAAACCAATAATTAGGGACAGTGTCACAAATACTGACGCGGGCATTTCAGGCCCTGACGTCCCTAAGAACGAGAATACTACGCTCTGCCGATTTTCCAACACAAACACCATAATCGCTAGAACCACAACGACGATAACCAACGAAAGCAGAACGCACCTAAATCTAAGCATCATCTTTCCCTCAAAAAAAACTCAAATCACCTCTTCCTCATCTTCGTTCACCCGATCGCGCAACTCCTTCCCCGGCTTGAAATGAGGAACAAACTTGCCGTCAAGGCTGACGGATTGACCTGTTTTTGGGTTACGACCAACACGTGGCGCACGATAGTGCAACGAAAAACTCCCAAACCCACGAATCTCAATCCGATCCCCAGTCGCCAGGCACTGGGACATTTGTTCAAGCATGGTCTTGATAGCCAGCTCCACATCCTTGGATGAGAGCAGCCCTTGATGGGTGACAATTCGTTCGATCAACTCCGACTTCGTCATATTTTTCCCTTCTTTTTCAAGCAGCTAGGAAAAGCGCTTCGAAGGTTTTAGCATGACTTGATGAATTTGAACAGCCCACGCGACAACTAATATGCGGGATAACTGGCGACGTGCCGTAAGCGCATTCGCCCCTCAATTACAGATCACCAACATGGTGCGGGTCACAGCACCTGCCGGATTCCAGCCAAAGAGATAGTCGCCCTCTTCGTCCTTGGCGTCGCTGGATCGGGTGATGACCTTGTAGCCCTGCATCTTGCACTCGCGGGCGGCGCGCTTCTCGCACTTCTCCCATTTGTTGCCCAGGCCCGAGCAGTCGATCTCGATGCCGCTGGCGCCGCGTTTGGCGTGGGTCTTGGCGCTGATGGTGGAGCAGCCTGCAAGCACTAGCACTGCGAGTATTAGGATAAGCCTGTTCATTCAATTCCTTATTGAAGCGACAGCACGGGAACCGTCTTTCTTGAAACTATAGTCAGTTCTGACACTGAGCTGTACGTCTTGGTTCTTGAGGTTGATTCAACGAATTTCAGGCGCAAAAAAGGGCGACCGAAGTCGCCCTTTTTTTATGGTCTGACAGAACTTAGTTCTGTTTTTCCATTTGTGCACGCAACAGGTCGCCCAGAGTGGTAGGACCAGCAGCGATGCTATCCGAAGGCTTGTCTTTCAAGCTTTGGATGGCTTCTTTCTCTTCAGCATCGTCTTTCGACTTGATGGAGAGCTGGATTACACGGCTCTTGCGGTCAACGCTGATGATCTTGGCTTCTACTTCCTGGCCTTCTTTCAGTACGTTACGCGCGTCTTCAACGCGATCACGGCTGATTTCGGAGGCTTTCAGAGTCGCTTCGATATCGTCGGCCAGAGTGATGATGGCGCCTTTAGCGTCAACTTCTTTCACGATACCCTTAACGATTGCGCCTTTGTCGTTGTCCTGAACGTATTCAGAGAACGGGTCGCTTTCCAGTTGCTTGATACCCAGGGAGATACGCTCGCGCTCTGGGTCAACCGACAGGATAACGGTGTCCAGCTCGTCGCCCTTCTTGAAACGACGAACAGCTTCTTCGCCCACTTCGTTCCAGGAGATGTCGGACAGGTGAACCAGGCCGTCGATGCCGCCGTCCAGACCAATGAAGATACCGAAATCGGTGATCGACTTGATGGTGCCGGAGATCTTATCGCCCTTGTTGAACTGGCCAGAGAAATCTTCCCATGGGTTAGATTTGCACTGCTTGATGCCCAGGGAGATACGACGACGCTCTTCGTCGATGTCCAGAACCATGACTTCCACTTCGTCGCCGACTTGTACGACTTTCGAAGGGTGGATGTTCTTGTTGGTCCAGTCCATTTCGGAAACGTGTACAAGGCCTTCAACGCCTTCTTCCAGCTCAGCGAAGCAGCCGTAGTCGGTCAGGTTGGTAACACGCGCGGTCACGCGGGTGCTTTCTGGGTAACGGGCTTTGATAGCGACCCATGGATCTTCACCCAGTTGCTTCAGGCCCAAGGAAACACGGTTGCGTTCGCGATCGTATTTCAGAACCTTGACATCGATCTCGTCGCCAACGTTGACGATTTCGGAAGGATGCTTGATACGCTTCCAAGCCATGTCGGTAATGTGCAGCAGGCCATCGACGCCACCCAGATCGACGAATGCGCCGTAATCGGTGAGGTTCTTGACGATACCTTTGACTTGTTGGCCTTCCTGCAGGGATTCCAGCAGAGCTTCACGCTCGGCGGAGTTCTCTGCTTCCAGGACGCTGCGACGGGAAACGACAACGTTGTTGCGCTTCTGGTCGAGCTTGATGACCTTGAATTCGAGTTCCTTGCCTTCCAGGTGCGTGGTGTCGCGCACAGGACGAACGTCGACCAAAGAACCTGGCAGGAACGCACGGATGCCGTTAACGTCGACAGTGAAGCCGCCTTTAACCTTACCGTTGATAACGCCCTTGACCACTTCTTCAGCTGCGAAGGCTGCTTCGAGAACAATCCAGCATTCAGCGCGCTTGGCTTTTTCACGGGACAGCTTGGTTTCACCGAAACCGTCTTCAACCGAGTCCAGAGCAACGTGAACTTCGTCACCGACATTGATTGTCAGATCACCAGCATCGTTGTAGAACTGTTCCAGCGGGATCAGAGCTTCAGACTTCAGACCAGCGTGAACGGTTACCCAGCGAGCTTGGTAATCGATATCAACGATAACACCGGTGATGATGGAGCCTGCCTGAAGGTTCAGGGTTTTTAGGCTTTCTTCAAAGAGTTCCGCAAAGCTTTCGCTCATTTTAATTCCTGTTGATAAGGGCGGAGAATACGCCCATCTCCACACCCCAGACGGTGTGGGTCAGTTTCAATTAAAAGAAGCGCCACAGGACTATGACTGGTCCCCTGCGGCCTTCTTGGTCACCCGGCGATATCGCGAATGGCGATCTCGCTCATGATGCGTTCCAGCACCTGCTCGATGGACAACTCCGTGGAATCCAGCTGTATGGCATCAGCCGCCGGCTTGAGCGGGGCTACTGCGCGCTGGGTATCACGCTCATCGCGTGCACGGATCTCATCTAGCAGACTCGACAGACTAACACCATCGACTTTGCCCTTCAACTGCAAGTAACGGCGGCGCGCCCGCTCCTCGGCGCTGGCGGTGAGGAAAATCTTCAGCGGCGCCTCGGGAAACACCACGGTGCCCATGTCGCGGCCATCGGCCACCAGGCCCGGCGGCTCCTGAAATGCGCGCTGGCGTTGCAGCAAGGCATCGCGCACCGCCGGCAGCGCGGCGACCTGGGAGGCCCAGGAGCCGACCTGCTCGTTGCGCAGGTCATCGGTCACATCGTCGCCTTCCAAGATGATGCGCTGGGGATGACCTTCCGTCGCGCCAACGAACTGCACGTCGAGGTGCGCCGCCAGCAGCTTCAGGGATTCTTCGTTGGTCAGGTCGACGCCGTGGTTACGCGCCGCAAACGCCAGCAAACGGTACAGCGCGCCGGAATCCAGCAGGCACCAGCCCAGGCGCTTGGCCAGGATGCCGGCAATCGTGCCTTTGCCCGAGCCGCTTGGCCCGTCGATGGTAATCACCGGTGCTTTGATATTCACAATTGAGCCTCTTGGGCAACACGGATGCCGACTTGGGCACACAGTGTAAGAAAGTTCGGAAAAGACGTAGCAACATTGGCACAGTCATGGATACGAATCGGCGCCGCTGCCCGCAGGGAAGCCACGCTGAAGGCCATGGCGATGCGGTGATCACCCTGGGCATGCACGTCACCACCGCCCATCAGGCCGCCGTCAATGATAATCCCATCGGGCGTCGGTTCACACTTGACCCCCAATGCCAGCAGACCATCGGCCATCACCTGGATACGGTCGGATTCCTTCACGCGCAGCTCTTGAGCCCCGCGCAATACGGTTCGGCCTTCGGCACAGGCCGCCGCGACGAACAGCACCGGGAACTCATCGATGGCCAGCGGCACCAGGGCCTCGGGTATCTCGATACCCTTCAACGCCGCCGCCCGCACGCGCAGGTCTGCCACGGGCTCGCCGCCGACTTCGCGTGGGTTTTGCAGGGTGATATCCGCGCCCATCAGCCGCAGGATGTCGATCACCCCGGTTCGTGTCGGGTTGACGCCCACATGCTCCAGCAACAGCTCGGAACCCTCGGCAATCGAAGCCGCCACCAGGAAGAACGCCGCCGAGGAAATATCCCCCGGCACTTCTATATGGGTCGCCGTCAATGCATGGCCCGACTCCAGCGAAGCCGTCGCGCCCTCCACCGCCACCGGGTAGCCGAAGCCGCGCAACATGCGCTCGGTATGGTCGCGGGTTGGTGCAGGCTCGGTCACCGATGTCTTGCCTTCCGCGTAGAGCCCCGCCAGCAACAGGCTGGATTTGACCTGGGCACTGGCCATCGGCATCGCGTAAGCCAGGCCTTTCAACGACTGGCCACCGCGGATGGTCAGCGGCGGGCGCCCGTCCGGCCCGGTCTCGATCACCGCGCCCATGTCCCGCAGCGGCTTGGCCACGCGATTCATCGGGCGCTTGGACAAGGAGGCATCGCCGGTCAACACGCTATCGAAACCCTGCGCCGCCAGCAGGCCGGACAGCAAGCGCATGGAGGTGCCGGAATTACCCAGGTAGATCGGCCCCGGCGCCGCCTTCAAGCCATACAACCCTACGCCATGGATGGTCACGCGCCCATGGTGCGGGCCTTCGATCACCACGCCCATGTCGCGGAACGCCTGCAAGGTGGCCAAGGCGTCTTCGCCTTCAAGGAAACCTTCGACTTCGGTCACGCCGTCGGCCAGCGAACCGAGCATGATCGACCGATGGGAGATCGACTTGTCGCCCGGCACCCGGATGCGCCCGCTCAAGGGGCCGCCCGGGTTGGCGAGGAAGGTCAGGTCATCGGCGTTCACAGCGGTTTCCATATAGGCCCGGCGTGCCAGGATCTTGCTGAAATGTTCACGCGCCACCCGCGCTCGGGTGAACACGCCCAATAATTGATGGCCATCTCCGGCATCGACCGCGTCGCGCAAGGCGTCGAGGTCGCTGCGAAAGGTGTCCAGGGTGCGCAACACCGCTTCGCGATTGGCGAGGAAGATGTCGTGCCACATCACCGGGTCGCTGCCGGCGATCCGCGTGAAATCGCGGAAGCCACCGGCGGCATAACGGAAAATCTCAAGGTTCTCGTTGCGTTTGGCCAACGAATCCACCAGGCCAAACGCCAGCAAATGCGGCAGGTGGCTGGTCGCCGCCAGCACTTCGTCGTGACGCTCGACCTGCATATGTTCGACATCCGCGCCCAGCTCACGCCACAGGCGATCCACCACCGCCAGCGCAGCCGGGTCGGTTTGCGCCAGCGGCGTGAGGATGACCTTGTGCCGACGGAACAGCTGCGCATTGGACGCCTCCACCCCGCTCTGCTCGGAACCGGCAATCGGATGGCCCGGCACGAACCGCGCCGGCATGCCGCCAAAGGCCTGTTGCGCCGCACGCACCACATTGCCCTTGGCACTGCCGACGTCCGTGAGGATCGCCTGGCCCAAATCCATGCCGGCCAGTACGGCGAGCAATTTCTCCATGGCCAGGATCGGCACGGCAAGCTGGATCACGTCGGCGCCCTGGCACGCGAGCGCCAGGTCCGCTTCACAGCGGTCCACCACGCCCAGCTCAACCGCCAGCGCGCGCGAGCGCGGGTCCAGGTCCACGCCGACCACTTCGCCGCACAGCCCGCTCTCACGCAGGCCTTTGGCGAAGGAGCCGCCGATCAACCCCAGGCCGACCACCACCAGGCGACCGATCATAGGCACAGCAGGTTGCAATGCAGTGACATCAACCACGAGCCAGAACCTTGGCCAGCGCCTCCAGGAAGCGGCTGTTTTCACCCGGCAGGCCGATGGTGATGCGCAGGTGATTCGGCATGCCGTAGTTGGCCACCGGGCGCACGATCACGCCTTCGCGCAGCAGCCCCTGGAATACCGGGGCGGCCACCTGGCCCAGGTCGACGCAGATGAAGTTGCCCTTGGACGGAATCCAGCCCAGGCCCAACGCACGGAAGCCTTCCTGCAACTGCAGCATGCCGCTTTCGTTGATGCGCCGGCCTTCTTCCAGGTACTCGGCGTCCTTCACCGCCGCACAGGCCGCCGCCAGGGCGAGGCTGTTGACGTTGAACGGTTGGCGCACGCGGTTCAGCACATCGGCGACGATGGCGGTGGACAGGCCGTAGCCGACCCGCAGCGACGCCAGGCCGTAAGCCTTGGAGAAGGTGCGCGAGACCAGCAGGTTCGGGTACGCCGCCAGGAAATCCAGGCCGTCCGGCAGGTCGCTGCCTTCGGCGTACTCGATGTAGGCTTCGTCCAGCACCACCAGCACGTGCTCCGGCACGTCCTGCAGGAAGTCATCCAGCGCCTGCGCGTCGAACCAGGTTCCGGTCGGGTTGTTCGGATTGGCGATGAACACCACGCGGGTCTGTGCGTCGATGGCCGCCAGCATCGCCGGCAGGTCGTGGCCCCAGTCCTTCGCGGGAATGACCCGCGCATCGGCACCGACGGCCTGAGTCACGATCGGATAGACCGCAAACGCGTGCTCGCTGAACACCGCGTTCAAGCCCGGCGCCAGGTAAGCACGGCCGACCAGCTCGAGGATGTCGTTGGAACCGTTGCCCAGGGTCACCTGGTTCAGCTCGACCCGGCACTTTTGCGCCAACAGCGACTTGAGGGCAAACCCGTTGCCATCAGGGTAGCGCGTCAGTTCGGCCAGCTCTGCATGAATGGCCGCCAGTACTTTAGGGCTCGGGCCCAGCGGGTTCTCGTTACTCGCCAGCTTGACGATCTTCGCCGGGTCCAGATTCAACTCACGCGCCAGCTCGTCCACGGGCTTGCCCGGAACGTAAGGCGACAGTTGTTGCACGCCCGGCTGCGCCAGGGCGAGGAAGTTGCCACTCATGTTAAAGCCTCACAAAACCGCTTTCGGGTAAGAGCCCAGCACCTTGAGTGCCACGGCTTCCTGACTGATTTTCTCGAGCACGCCCTTGACCAGCGGGTCGCGGTGATGGCCGATGAAGTCGATAAAGAACACGTAGGTCCATTTACCGCTGCGCGAAGGACGGGTCTCGATGCGCGTCAGGTCAATCCCGTTGTCGTGGAACGGCACCAGCAGCTCATGCAGCGCGCCGGGCTTGTTGCTCATGGAGACGATGATCGAGGTCTTGTCGTCGCCGGTCGGCGGCACTTCCTGGCTGCCGATCATCAAAAAGCGCGTGGAGTTGTCCGGGCGGTCCTCGATTTTTTCCGCCAGGCGCGTCAGGCCATACAGGCCCGCCGCCATGTCCCCGGCGATCGCCGCCGAGTTCCACTCACCCTTGACCCGCTTGGCCGCCTCGGCGTTGCTGGACACCGCCACGCGCTCGACATTCGGGTAATGCGCGTCCAGCCACTTGCGGCACTGGGCCAGTGACTGCGCGTGAGAGTAGATGCGGCTGATGCTGTCGGTCTTGGTGTTCTCGCCCACCAGCAGGTGGTGGTGAATACGCAGCTCGACTTCACCGCAGATCACCATGTCGTGTTCCAGGAAGCTGTCCAGCGTGTGGTTGACCGCGCCTTCGGTGGAGTTTTCCACCGGCACCACGCCAAAATTCACCGCGCCGGCCGCCACTTCACGAAAGACTTCGTCGATGGCGGCCATCGGCTTGCTGATCACCGCGTGGCCGAAGTGCTTCATGGCCGCCGCTTGAGTGAAGGTGCCTTCCGGGCCGAGGTACGCCACTTTCAGCGGCTGCTCCAGCGCGAGGCACGAAGACATGATTTCACGGAACAACCGCGCCATTTCTTCGTTGCCCAGCGGGCCCTTGTTGCGCTCCATCACGCGCTTGAGCACCTGGGCTTCACGCTCGGGACGGTAGAACACCGGCACTTCGCCTTCGGCCAGGGAAGCCATTTTCACGCGTGCCACTTCCTGGGCGCACCGCGCGCGCTCACTGATCAGCTCCAGGACTTTCTCATCCAGGCTGTCAATGCGTACACGCAGGGCCTTGAGTTCTTGCTCGGACATTAGCCGTGTTCCTTTTCGAACTCTGCCATGTAAGCCACCAACGCGTTGATGGCGTGGATGTCGACAGCGTTGTAGATGGAGGCGCGCATGCCACCGACCGAACGGTGACCCTTGAGGTTCAGCAGGCCGCGCTCGTCGGCGCCGGCCAGGAACGGCTTGTCGAGACGGTCGTCCGCCAGGCGGAACGGCACGTTCATCCACGAGCGGTCGCTGAGGTTGATCGGGTTGCTGTACAGGCCGCTGGCGTCGATGAAGTCGTACAGGGTGCGCTTCTTCACTTCGTTGAGCTTGCCCATGGCGGCGACACCGCCCTGCTCTTTCAGCCATTCGAACACCAGGCCGGACAGGTACCAGGCGAACGCCGGCGGGGTGTTGTACATCGAGCCGTTATCGGCCGCGACCTTGTAGTTGAGCATGGTCGGGCACAGCGAACGCGCGCGGCCGAGCAGGTCTTCACGGATGATGTTGACCAGGATGCCGCTCGGGCCGATGTTCTTCTGTGCGCCGGCGTAGATCATGCCGTATTTGGACACGTCGATCGGGCGCGAAAGAATGTCCGAAGACATGTCGCACACCAGCGGGACGTCGCCCACTTGCGGCACCCAGTCGAATTGCAGGCCGCCGATGGTTTCGTTCGCGACGTAGTGCACGTAGGCCGCGTCCTTGGACAGCTTCCACTCGTTCTGGCCGGGAATCGCGAAGTAGTCGTAAGGCTTGGCGGTGCCCGCCACATTGATATGGCCGTAACGCGAGGCCTCTTCTATAGCCTTCTGCCCCCAGATACCGGTATCGATGTAGTCGGCCGTGCCGCCTTCGGGCAGCAGGTTCAGCGCAATCTGCGCGAACTGCTGGCTGGCGCCGCCCTGCAGGAACAGCACTTTGTAGTTGGACGGGATGCCCAGCAAGTCGCGCAGGTCCTGCTCGGCCTTGGTGGCGATGGACACGAACTCATCACTGCGATGGCTCATTTCCATCACGGAGAGGCCTTTTCCATGCCAGTCGAGGAGTTCACCCTGCGCGCGCTGCAGGACTGCTTCAGGAAGCGCCGCGGGACCGGCACAGAAGTTATAGGCTCTCTTGCTCACATCCAATCTCACTTTGATTTGGTGGTAGTCACGCAAACAAATATATCAGCCGACACCCGATTCAGTGTGGGAGCGGCGGTGCGACGATTCGACTTGCTCGAAGGCGGTGGGTCAGTCGAATGTGTATTGACTGACACTCCGCTTTCGCGAGCAAGCCCGCTCCCACATGGGAATCTCCATCGCTGTCGATATTTCCGTCCGGACAAACAACAAGGGGGCGAATCTTCATCCGCCCCCTGTGTGTCCGCTTATTCCTGCGGTTCTTCTTCGTCTGCGGCTGCATCGAGGGTTGGCTCGTCGACGTTGTCATCGCCGGTTGCGATCACCTCGCCTTCAAAGTCTTCACCTTCGAGCTCTTCGCCTTCGACTTCCGATGGTTCCTGCACACGCTCCAGGCCCACCAGTTTTTCGTCCTTGGCCAGCTTGATCAAGGTTACGCCCTGGGTGTTACGGCCCAGGCTCGACACTTCGGCGACACGGGTACGCACCAGGGTGCCCTGGTCGGAAATCAGCATGATTTCCTCGCCGTCGAGCACCTGGACCGCGCCGACCAGACGGCCGTTGCGGTCGTTGCTGACCATGGCGATCACGCCCTGGCCGCCACGCTTGTACTCCGGGAACTCGCTGATGGCCGTGCGCTTGCCATAACCACGCTCGGAAGCGGTGAGGATCTGGCTGCCTTCTTCCGGGATCAGCATCGAAATCAGCTTCTGCCCTTCCGGCAGGCGCATGCCGCGCACACCGCGAGCGGTACGACCCATGGCGCGAACGTCGGACTCCTTGAAGCGCGTGACCTTGCCGCCGTCGGAGAACAGCATGACTTCACGCTCGCCGTCGGTGATCGCGGCGGAGATCAGTACGTCGCCTTCATCCAGCTCCAGGGCGATCAGGCCCACGCTGCGTTGACGACTGAAGGATTCCAGCGGGGTCTTCTTCACAGTGCCCTTGGCGGTGGCCATGAAGATGAAGTGACCTTCGGTGTATTCCTCGACCGGCAGCATGGTGGTGATGTATTCATCACTGTCCAGCGGCAGCAGGTTGACCAGTGGGCGACCACGGGCGGCGCGGGACGCTTCCGGAATTTCGTAGGTCTTGAGCCAGTACACCTTGCCCTTGCTGGAGAACAGCAGCAGCGTGGTGTGGCTGTTGGCGACCAGCAGGTGAGCGATGTAGTCCTCGTCCTTCACGCCGGTAGCCGATTTACCTTTACCACCACGGCGCTGGGCCTGGTACGCCGCCAGCGGCTGGGTCTTGGCGTAGCCACCGTGGGAGATGGTCACCACGCGCTCTTCTTCCGGGATCATGTCGCCCAGGGTCAGGTCGAGGCGCGCATCGAGGATTTCGGTGCGGCGCACATCGCCGTATTCGGCGCGGATCACTTCCAGTTCTTCGCGGATCACTTCCATCAGGCGCACGGCGCTGTTGAGGATGCGGATCAGCTCGCCGATCTGGTTGAGGATCTCCTGGTACTCGGCCAGCAGCTTCTCGTGCTCCAGACCGGTCAGGCGGTGCAGGCGCAGTTCCAGGATGGCCTGGGCCTGTTCCGGCGACAGGAAATACTTGCCGTCACGCAGGCCGTATTGCGGGTCCAGGGTCTCGGGGCGGCAGGAATCGGCGCCGGCGCGTTCAACCATCGCCACTACGGCGCTGGATTCCCACGGCATCTTGATCAGCGCTTCTTTAGCTTCCGACGGCGTCGGCGAAGCCTTGATCAGGGCGATCACCGGGTCGATGTTCGACAGCGCCACCGCCTGACCTTCCAGGATGTGGCCGCGCTCGCGGGCCTTGCGCAGTTCGAACACGGTACGGCGGGTGACCACTTCGCGGCGGTGACGCACGAAGGCTTCGAGCAGATCCTTGAGGTTCAGGATGCGTGGGCGGCCATCGATCAGTGCAACCACGTTGATACCAAACACGCTTTGCAGCTGGGTTTGGGCGTAGAGGTTGTTGAGGATCACCTCGGGCACTTCGCCACGACGCAGCTCGATCACCACGCGCATACCGTCTTTGTCGGACTCGTCGCGCAGTTCGGTGATGCCTTCGAGCTTCTTCTCTTTAACCAGCTCGGCGATCTTCTCGATCAGACGCGCCTTGTTCAGCTGGTACGGAAGCTCGGTGATGACGATCTGCTGGCGGCCACCGACCTTGTCGATGTCTTCGATCATCGAGCGGGCGCGCATGTAGATGCGGCCGCGACCGGTACGGTAGGCTTCGATGATGCCGGCGCGGCCGTTGATGATCGCGGCGGTCGGGAAGTCCGGGCCGGGAATGTATTGCATCAGCTCATCGACGGTCAGCTCGGGGTTGTCGATGAGGGCCAGGCAACCGTCGATGACTTCACCGAGGTTGTGCGGCGGGATGTTGGTCGCCATGCCCACGGC
Organism: Pseudomonas sp. SWRI18; assembly: GCF_014268345.1. NCBI lineage: Bacteria > Pseudomonadati > Pseudomonadota > Gammaproteobacteria > Pseudomonadales > Pseudomonadaceae > Pseudomonas > Pseudomonas sp. SWRI18. The sequence goes on along the minus strand of NZ_JACCQQ010000018.1, from coordinate 81,870 downwards.
GATACCGCTGGAACCGTTGACCAGCAGGTTGGGAATACGGGTGGGCATGACGGCCGGGATCATTTCGGTGCCGTCGTAGTTCGGCACCCAGTCCACGGTTTCTTTGTGCAGGTCGGCCAGCAACTCGTGCGCCAGCTTGGTCATGCGCACTTCGGTGTATCGCATGGCCGCGGCGTTGTCGCCGTCGACCGAACCGAAGTTGCCCTGGCCGTCTACCAGCAGGTAGCGCAGGGAAAACGGCTGGGCCATCCGAACGATGGTGTCGTACACCGCAGTGTCGCCGTGAGGGTGATACTTACCGATCACGTCACCGACAACACGGGCAGATTTCTTGTACGGCTTGTTCCAGTCGTTACCCAGCTCGCTCATCGCGAACAGCACACGCCGGTGCACGGGCTTCAAGCCGTCGCGCGCATCAGGCAGTGCCCGACCGACGATGACGCTCATCGCGTAGTCGAGGTAGGACTGTTTCAGCTCGTCTTCGATATTGACCGGGAGGATTTCTTTGGCCAGTTCGCCCATGAGAAGCCTGATTCCTTTTTCGGGTGAAACCTCGTCACATCCATTCGGGACGAACGAAGCTCGCCGCTGCCGGCAGAGTGCCTGGACAACGACTTACGACAAATCAACGAGTTATGACACGGATCTGCACGTTATAGGCCACCCCTCGGGGCGGCCCTGGAAACCGCCGGATGTTATCACAATCGCCGCCACGCACCTATCCCCCTGATGCGCATGGAGGCTAGTAATTTGACCGGTGACAGGCTTGAGAGGGACGAGAGGGGCTCAGAGGTGGGGTGGTGCTGTTTTTGGAGGGCAAATCAGAGAGATTTATTGACTTATAGGACCATTCGCGAGCAAGCCCGCTCCCACATTTGGATTTGTGAACCCATTCAAAATGTGGGAGCGGGCTTGCTCGCGAATGCTATCTGACAGGCGCCAGGGATCTCAATGCAACCGCTTACGGCACATCAACTTGGCCAACTTGGCCGTATCCGGCCGTTCGACAACGCCCTTCTCCGTCACGATTACATCGATCAGATCCGCCGGCGTCACGTCGAATACCGGGTTGTAGGCGCTCACATCCGCCGCAAAACGCTGGCCGGCGACTTCCAGCAGCTCGCCGGCATCGCGCTCTTCCAGGGCAACATCATCGCCAGTGACCATCATCAGGTCCAGGGTCGAACTCGGCGCCACCACCATGAACCGCACGCCGTGGTGCATGGCGCACACCGCCAGTTGATAGGTGCCGATCTTGCCGATCACATCGCCATTGGCGGCAATGCAGTCGGCACCGACGATCACCCAGGTCACGCCCTTGGTCTTGAGGATATGCGCACCGGCCGAGTCGGCATTCACCGTCACCGGGATGCCATCGCCCGCCAGCTCCCAGGCGGTCAGGCGCGAGCCTTGCAGCCAGGGCCGGGTTTCATTGGCGTACACCTGTTCGACCATGCCCTCCAGGTAGGCCGCGCGGATCACCCCGAGCGCCGTGCCGACACCGCCGGTCGCCAGGGCGCCTGCATTGCCGTGGGTGAGAATCGCCTGGGCATTGCCCTGGTGCTTGCGGATCAGCTCGACACCCAACTGGGCCATGGTGAGGTTGGCTTCGCGGTCACTCTCGTGGATCGCAATCGCCTCGGCTTCCAGCACCGCCAGCGGATCGGCGTGTTTCTTGACGCGGTCCAGGCGGTCGCGCATGCGCCTCAATGCCCAGAACAGGTTCGACGCGGTCGGTCGTGTATCGGCCAGCAATGCGTAGTCTTCTTCCCACGCAGCCTGCCAGTCACCGCCTTCGGCAATGCGTTCGCGAGCGGCCAGCACCAGGCCATACGCAGCGCTGATGCCAATGGCCGGCGCACCGCGCACCACCATCGAACGGATTGCCGCAGCCACCTCGTCGACCGTCACGCAGGCCACCCAGCTCTCCCGGGACGGCAAGGCACGCTGATCGAGCAGGTACAGCGCGCCATCACGCCAATCGATGGCTTTCACTTTCTCCGCTGCCAACAGTCGATCGCGCATCCGTTACTCCGCACTCAAGAACAAAGCCGCCGATTATAGCGATCCGCCAGCCAGGACGCTCGGGTATACTTCGCTCTTCTTTTATAGCTGCCTGGGAAGAAGCCCGCGATGACTGCCACTGCCGCCCCGCTCGACTTATTGTTGCTGCCAACCTGGCTGGTACCTGTCGAACCTGCCGGCGTGGTGCTCAAGGAACATGGCCTGGGCATCCGCGATGGGCGCATCGCCTTTATCGGGCCACGAGCCGCGGCCTTGAAGCTTGCGGCGGTTGAGGTGCGCGAACTGCCCGGCATGCTGCTCAGCCCCGGCCTGGTCAACGCCCACGGGCACGCGGCGATGAGCCTGTTTCGCGGCCTGGCCGACGATTTGCCGCTGATGACTTGGCTGGAAAAACACATCTGGCCCGCCGAGGCCAAATGGGTCGATGAAGCCTTCGTGCGCGACGGCACCGACCTGGCCATCGCCGAACAGCTCAAGGGCGGCATCAGCTGCTTTTCGGACATGTACTTCTACCCCAAGGTCGCCAGCGACTGCGTGCACAACAGCGGTATGCGCGCGCAGATCGCGATTCCGATCCTCGACTTCCCGATTCCCGGCGCCGGCAGCACCGATGAGGCGATCCGCCAAGGCATCGAGCTGTTCGGCGACCTCAAGCACCACTCGCGCATCAAGATCACCTTCGGCCCCCACGCGCCCTACACGGTATGCGACGCCAACCTGGAGAAAATCCGGGTGATCGCCGAAGAGCTGGACGCCGCGATCCATATGCACGTGCATGAAACCGCCTTCGAAGTGCAGCAAGCCGTCGAGCAGACCGGCGAGCGCCCACTGGCGCGCCTGGGACGCCTGGGCCTGCTGGGCCCGCGCTTCCAGGCCGTTCATATGACCCAAATCAGCGAGGATGACCTGGCTTTGCTGGTAGAAAGCAATACCAGCGTCATCCACTGCCCGGAATCGAACCTTAAATTGGCCAGCGGCTTCTGCCCGGTTGAACGCCTGTGGCAGGCTGGCGTCAATGTGGCTATAGGCACCGATGGCGCCGCCAGCAACAACGACCTCGACCTGCTGGGCGAAACCCGTACCGCCGCGATGCTGGCCAAGGCCGTTGCAGGCTCGGCCACGGCGCTGGACGCCCATCGCGCGCTGCGCATGGCGACGCTCAATGGCGCGCGGGCCATGGGCCTGGAAGGCGAGATCGGCTCGCTGGAAGTCGGCAAGGCCGCGGATATCGTCGCCTTCGACCTGTCGGGGCTGGCGCAGCAACCGATCTATGATCCGGTTTCGCAGCTTATCTATGCCACCGGTCGCGATTGCGTGAAACACCTTTGGGTTGCCGGCAAGCAGTTGCTCGACGACCGACGATTGACCCGCATGGATGAAGCACAGTTGACCGCCACGGCCATCGCCTGGGGACAACGCATCAGCGGGCACAGCGAATAAACCGATTTTTCAGCTTTAGAGGATTCACCATGAGCAACGTCGACCACGCCGAAATCGCCAAGTTCGAAGCCCTGGCCCACCGCTGGTGGGACCGCGAAAGCGAGTTCAAGCCCCTGCACGACATCAACCCGCTGCGGGTGAACTGGATTGACGAACGCGTCAACCTGGCCGGCAAGAACGTGCTGGACGTGGGGTGCGGCGGCGGCATCCTCAGCGAAGCCATGGCCCTGCGCGGCGCCACCGTGATGGGCATCGACATGGGCGAAGCCCCGTTGGCCGTGGCTCGCTTGCACCAGCTGGAATCCGGCGTGAGCGTGGAATACCGCCAGATCACCGCCGAAGCCCTGGCTGAAGAGATGCCCGCGCAGTTCGACGTGGTCACCTGCCTTGAGATGCTGGAACACGTGCCGGACCCGTCTTCGGTGATCCGTGCGTGCTTCCAAATGGTCAAGCCGGGCGGCCAGGTGTTCTTCTCCACTATCAACCGCAACCCCAAGGCCTACCTGTTCGCGATCATCGGCGCTGAATACATCATGAAGCTGCTGCCGCGCGGCACCCATGACTTCAAGAAATTCATCCGCCCGTCCGAACTGGGCGCCTGGAGCCGCCAGGCCGGGCTGACCGTCAAGGACATCATCGGCTTGACCTACAACCCGCTGACCAAGCACTACAAGCTGGCCAGCGACGTTGACGTCAACTACATGATCCAGACCCTGCGCGAGGAATAAGCCTGTGAAGTTGCGAGCGGTTATCTTCGACATGGACGGTACCCTGCTGGACACCGCGCCGGACTTTATTGCCATCTGCCAGGCGATGCGCGCCGATCGCGGCCTGCCGCCGGTCAACGACCAGCACATCCGCGATGAAATCTCCGGCGGTGCGCGGGCGATGGTTGCGGTGACTTTCTCGATGGACCCTGAATCCCCAGGTTTTGAAGAACTGCGCCAGGAATTCCTCGAGCGCTACCTCAAGGGCTGCGCGGTCCACAGCCGGCTCTTCGGCGGGATGGCCGAACTGCTCGAAGACATCGAGAAAGCCAACCTGATCTGGGGCGTGGTCACCAACAAGCCGCTGCGGTTTGCCGAACCGATCATGCAGCAACTGGGCTTGGCCAAGCGCTCCGCCGTGCTGATCTGCCCGGACCATGTGAAAAACAGCAAACCGGACCCGGAGCCGATGATCCTGGCGTGCAAGCTGCTCGGCCTGGACCCGGCCAGCGTACTGTTCGTGGGCGATGATTTGCGTGATATCGAGTCCGGCCGCGACGCCGGGACGCGCACGGCGGCGGTGACTTACGGCTATATCCACCCGGACGACAACCCGCGTCACTGGGGCGCCGATGTGGTGGTGGATCACCCGCTGGAATTGCGCAAGGTGCTGGATAACGCGCTGTGCAGTTGCTGATGGGCCACCGCCCTCACTGATCAATGAAGATCAAAATGTGGGAGCGGCGGTGCGACGATTCGATTTGCTCGCGAATGCGCTGGGTCAGTCAATACATGTGTTAACTGACACACCGCTTTCGCGAGCAAGCCCGCTCCCACAGGGGATCTTCACTGGTATCAAGTTTGGTGCTGGCTACCTGAATTTTTGTCGAGGCTATTTATGTTTGATTACTGCGCACCTCCAGATCTGCTCAAAGGCCGGGTGATCCTGGTGACCGGCGCCGGGCGCGGGATTGGCGCGGCGGCGGCGAAAACCTACGCCGCCCATGGCGCGACGTTGCTGTTGCTGGGCAAGACCGAAGCCAACCTGGCCCAGGTGTATGACCAGATCGAAGCCGCGGGCCAGCCGCAACCGGTGGTGATTCCGTTCAACCTGGAGACCGCCCTGCCCCATCAATACGATGAGCTGGCGGCGATGATCGAGAAAGAATTCGGCCACCTCGACGGCCTGTTGCACAACGCCTCGATCATCGGCCCACGCACACCGATCGAGCAGTTGTCCGGCGAAAACTTCATGCGTGTGATGCACGTGAACGTCAACGCGATGTTCATGCTGACCAGCACCTTGCTGCCGCTGCTCAAGCTGTCACAGGATGCGTCGGTGGTGTTCACCTCCAGCAGCGTCGGACGCAAGGGCCGGGCGTATTGGGGGGCTTATGGGGTGTCGAAGTTTGCCACTGAAGGCCTGATGCAGACTCTCGCCGATGAGCTCGAAGACGTGGCGGCGGTACGCGCCAACAGCATCAACCCCGGCGGCACACGCACCAGCATGCGGGCCCAGGCGTATCCGGGGGAAAACCCGATGGAACGGCCGGCACCGGAGGAAATCATGCCGGTGTATTTGTACCTGATGGGGCCGGACAGCGCCGGCATCAATGGGCAGGCGTTTGATGCGCAGTAACCCCTGATACACCGCAGAACCAAAAATGTGGGAGCTGGCTTGCCTGCGATAGTGTAGTGAGCGGGCTTGCCCCGCGCTGGGCTGCGAAGCGGCCCCAATAAAGACACCGCCAACCTCCGGGCGGAACCGAGTCGCCTGGTTTGGGGCTGCTTCGCAGCCCAACGCGGGGCAAGCCCGCTCACTACACACCGCCTTCGCGAGCCAGCTCCCACATTTGATTTGAAATGTTAGTTTTTCACCACTTCCTCAAGGGTGAAACGCCCCAGCGGGTTTTGCAGGAAGTTGCTCACATTCTTGCGTGAGATGTTGATGTACGGGCTGTAATACAAGTCGATCCAGTTCACGTCCTGTTTCGCCAGTTTCTGCAGCTCGACATACATTTGCTCACGCTTGGCCGGGTCGGCCTCGACCCGCGCGGCGGCCACCAGGTCCTTGACCTTGTCGTTCTTGTAACGGGTCATGTAGTTCTGGTTGGTGTCGTGGCCCAGCACGAAGGTGGTCTTCTGGTCCGGGTCGAGGATGTCGTTGGTCCAGTACATCACCGAAATATCGTACTCACCGTCCACCAGCATCTGCCAGCTCTGGGTCGGGTCGACCTTTTGCAGGTTGGCGGTCACGCCGACCTTGGCCAGTTGGTCCTTGATGATCACCGCGATCTGCTCGTCGGCCTCGTTGCCGGCGTTGACCACGTAGTTGAGTTTCAAGTCCTTGGCGCCGGCCTGCTCGAGCAGCTTCTTGGCGGCGGTCGGGTCATACGGGCGTTGCAGGTTGTTGGCGTAGTGGTACAGCGAGCCTTTCGGGATGTAGGAATACGCCACGGTGCCCTGGCCGTAAGTGGCGGTCTTGACCAGCGATTGTTTATCGATGGCCATGTCCAGCGCCTGGCGAACTTCCGGCTTGGCCAGCAGCCCGTGTGCGTGGTTGATCAGCAGGTGATCTTCACGGGTGGACGGGTCGGCGTGGATCACCACGTTCTTGTCTTTCTTCAGCTCTTCAACCCGCGAGAAAGGTACGAAGATTGCGGTGTCCAGCTCGTTGTTCTGCACCATGCGCATGCGCGTATTGTCATCGGTGACCGACACCCACTCCACGCCATCCAGGCTCACCTGCTTGGCCTGCCAGAAGTTCGGGTTCTTCTTGAGGATGACGCGATCGCCCTTGCGCCATTCGTCCACGGTAAACGCGCCGGAGGTCACCGGGTTTTCCGAGTAGGCGTCTTCGCCCATCTTGGTCATGGCTTTTTCCGAAAGGATCGATACCGTCGGCGACGCCAGTTGCGAGAGGAAGGCGACGGCCGGGGTCTTCAGCGTGACCACCAGGGTCTTCGGGTCCGATGCCTTGGCGGTGTTGATCAGGTTGAACGGGTCGGCCCACAGCGAGGCCTTGTTGTCGCGGATGCGCAACAGGCTGAACGCCGCGTCTTCAGCGGTGATCGGCGAACCGTCGGAGAACTTGGCATCACGCAGCTTGAAGGTGTACGTCAGGCCGTCCTTGGAAATGTCCCAGCTTTCGGCCAGGCCCGGTTCCATCTTGGTCCCCAGGTTGTCCACGCGCACCAGGGTGTCGTAGACGTTGGCGAACACCCAGGTGTCGCGGTTCTGCGCGCTTTTGATCGGGTCGAACGTGGTGCTGTCTTCACGGCAGCCGATGGTGAGGACACCAGCGGCCTGGGCAAAACCGGCGGTCAGGGACCAGGCGGTCAACGTAGCGGCGGCGAGCAACTTCAAGTGGCGCGATTGCATATCACAACTCCTTGTTAATGAATGGCAGAGGGTCAAAGCAAAGGTTCTTCAAGCACGCAACTGTATCGATGCTCGTGCAGGAAATGGGTCGGCGGCAATACCACGGAACACATTGCGCGGGCGTGCCGGCAACGCGGGTGAAAGGCGCAGCCCGTAGGTAAATTCAGCGGGCTCGGTGGCTCGCCGGGCAAGGGCTGCGTAGGCAACGGCCGATGCGGATCGATCTCGGGGATCGCCTGGATCAACGCCGCCGTGTAGGGATGGCGCGGCGCGGTGAAGACCGCTTCCACCGGCCCCTCCTCGACGATCTTGCCCAGGTACATCACCGCCACGCGGTCGCACAGCCTGCGTACGATGGCCAGGTCATGGGCGATAAACAGGATCGCCAGGTTCATGCGCTGTTGCAGTTCCAGCAGCAGGTTGATGATCTGGCCCTGGATCGACACGTCCAGCGCCGCCACGCACTCATCGGCGATGATCAGCCGTGGCTCCACCGCCAGTGCCCGGGCGATGCCGACGCGCTGGCACTGGCCGCCGCTGAGGGAGCCGGGTTTACGGCTGGCCAGTTCGGGGCGCAGGCCGACCAGGTCGAGCAATTCGTTGACCCGGGCGGGAATCTGCGCGGGCGCGACCTTGCGCTGCACGCGCAGCACTTCGGCAAGGGTTTCGCCGATGGTCTGGCGCGGGTTCAGCGCGGCATAAGGGTCCTGGAAAATCATTGCGGTTTCATGGCGCAATCGGGTGATGTCGATGGCGCTGCCGTGCGCCATGTCGACGCCATCGAACAACACTTGGCCGGCGCTGATCGGGTTGAGGTGCAAGACCGCCCGGCCCAGGGTGCTCTTGCCACTGCCGGACTCACCGACCAACCCCAGGGTTTCACCCGCCGCCAGGTCCAGGGACACGCCGTTCACCGCCCTCACCCACTGCTTGTTCAAGCCGAACACGCCGCTGCCGGACGCGGCAAACTTCACTTCGAGGTCCTTGATCTGCAACAGGCTCATGGCTGCGCTCCCAAAGGGTAATGACAGGCGACCCGCGAGCCTTGCGGCAGCGCTTCGGTGCACAAGGCGCCAACCTGTGGGCAACGCGGGTTGAACCGGCAGCCGCTGGGCAGCGCGTCCAGCAACGGCGGTTGCCCGGGGATGGTGCGCAACAGCGCGTGACCGCTGCTGTGGGCGGGCTGGCAATCGATCAGGCCCGCGGTGTAGGGATGCTGCGGATGGGCCAGCAGCTCATATTTGCTGCCGTGCTCGCACAGGCGCCCGGCATACATCACGGCGATGGCATCGCAGGTTTGCGCGACCACGCCGAGGTCGTGGGTAATCATGATGATCGACAGGCCGCGTCGATCACGCAGCTCCAGCAACAGCCGCAGGATTTGCGCCTGTACTGTCACATCCAGGGCCGTGGTCGGCTCGTCGGCAATCAACACCTTGGGGTTGCAGCCCAGGGCCACGGCGATCATCGCGCGTTGGCGCATGCCCCCGGAAAACTCGTGGGGGTAGTTGTCGACCCGCGCCTGGGGATCGGGAATGCCAACCTGGCGCAGTACGTCGATGGCCTGCAACCGCGCGTCTTTTTTCGACGCGCCCTGGTGCAGGCGAATGCCCTCGGCGATCTGCTCGCCGATGCGCATCAGCGGGCCGAGATGACTGCTGGGGTTCTGGAAGATCATGCCCAATTGCCCGCCGCGCACGGCGCGCATGCCGGCTTCATCGAGTTGCAGCAAGTCCTGGCCGGCCAGCCGAACCGCGCCGCCTTGCACGCGCAAGTTGGCCGATGGCAGCAGGCGCATCAGGCCGCGACAGGCCATGGTCTTGCCGGAGCCGCTTTCCCCCACCAACCCGAGGATTTCGCCTTCGGCCAGGTCGAAGGACACGCGGTCCACCAGCGTGAGATCACGCCCGGCGTTGTTGGCGATCACGCTGAGGTCACGTACTTGCAGCAGGCTCATGAGCGATCCCCCAATACTTGGGCCACACCGTCGGCCAGCAGGCTGAACCCCATGGCCAGGGTCACGATGGCCAAGCCGGGAAAGGTGCAGATCCACCAGGCGGTGGTGATAAACGCTTGCCCTTCGGCGACCATCGTTCCCCATTCGGCGGTCGGCGGTTGCACGCCCAGGCCCAGGTAGCTCACGGCGGCACCATTGAGCAGCACCAGCACCGCGTCAGACATGGAAAACACAATCGAGCCGAACATCGCATTGGGCAGCAGGTGCCGGAAGAGAATACGCCCGTGGCCAAACCCCAGGCTCTTGGCGGCCAGGGCAAAATCGCTTTCCTTGAGCACCAGGATCTGCGAGCGGATCAGCCGCGCGTACGACACCCAGCCCACCAGCGCCATGGCGATATAGAAACTCTGCAAGCCAGGCCCGAGGATCGCCATGATCGCCAGCATCAGCACCAGGAACGGGAACGCCAGGATCACATCGATGACGCGCATGCAGACACTGTCGAAACGCCCGCCGATATACCCGGACACCGCGCCGATAAAGGTGCCGATCATGAACGGAAAAATGACCCCGACGATGGCCAGTTGCAGGTCGATGCGCGCGCCCCAAATCACCCTCGAAAGGATGTCTCTGCCGTAATTGTCCGTGCCAAATGGATGGGCAAGGCCTGGGCCAAGCAAACTGGCGTCGGTGTTTTGCGCAATCGGGTCATAGGGCGCGATCCACGGCGCAAACACGGCAAGCGCCAACCACGCCAGCAAGATCAATAGACCCCACGCAGCGGTCAGGCGGCCGTTGCGAAAACCGAAGCGCAGGCGCAAGCGCCACGGGGCAATCATCGGACGGCTGCTCATTGCATCTTCACTCGCGGGTCAAGGGCCACCGTCACCACGTCGGCGATAAAGTTGACCACCACCGTCGCGCAGGCCAGCACCATGGCCACGCCCTGCACCACCATGTAGTCGCGGGTAAAAATGCCGCGCACCAGCAGTTGGCCGATGCCGGGAATGGCGAACAGGCTTTCGATCACCACCGTGCCGCTGATCAGCCAGCCGATATTCACCGCCAGCAGGTTGACCGCCGGCACCAATGAATTGGGCAATACATGACGGCGAAACACCGCGGCTTCCGACAGCCCACGCGCGCGGGCGGCGGTGACGTGGTCGGCCTGCAATTCCATCAACATGCTCGCGCGCAGGTTGCGCACCAGCACCGCCGACAGCGCCAGGGCAATGGTCAGGCACGGCAGCACCATATGGTGCGCCTTGTCCAGCCAGGTGCGGCCGTAACCGGAAACCGGAAACAGCCCCCACTGCACGCTCAGCAACAGGATCAGCATCAGGCCCAGCCAGAACGCCGGCATGCCCAGACCGACCGTGGTGAACACGCGGATCAGGTTATCCGCCCAACCGCCCTTGTTGCGCGCGGCCACGGTCGCCAGCGGCACCGCGATCAGCAGCGCCAGCACCCCGCTGCCCAGCACCAGTACCAGGGTGGGCTCGATGCGGGTGACGATCAGCTTGAGGGCGTCGACCTTGTATAGCAGCGATTGGCCCAGGTCGCCCTTGAGCAGGTTTTTCAGGAAGTAAAAATATTGCAGCCACAACGGCTGGTCGAGGCCGTACTGGGCGCGGATCTTCAGCAAGGCATCCGGCGTGCTGCGCGAGCCGAGCAGCGCCCGGGCCGGGTCGCCGGGAATCGAGCGCACCAGCACAAAGGTGATCAGGCTGATGCCAAGCAGCACCGGCAGCAATTGCAGCGGCCGGGACAGCACAAAACGATAGCGCGCCAGGTTCATTCGTCAGCCTCGATGACGCGCGAGGAAGTCCAACAACACCGGGAAATACGCCTGGGGTTCCTCGTAAAAAGGCATATGGCTGCTGTTGGGAAATACATGCAGTTCAGCATGTGTGGCCGAAAGCTTCATGCGCAGGGCGCAGGCCGGGGTGAGTTCGTCGTGCTGGCCGGTGGTGATCAGGATCGGCATCTTGAACGCTGCCATCTCGTCGAGGCGGTTCCAATCCTTGAGGTTGCCGATGTAGAGAAATTCGTTGGGCCCCTGCATGGTTTCGTAGGGGCCCATGTTCCAGTCGCCCAGGGAACGCTTGACCGGCTCGGGCCATTCGTCGAGGCGGCACACGTGGCGATAGTTGAGCAAGGTGATTGCGGCCTGGTATTGCGGATGGTCGAGGGTGCCCATGGCTTCGTGGCGCTGCATCATCGCCACGGTTTCGCTGCCGAGGGCGCCGCGCAGGCGCTCCAGTTCCCGGGACAGGTGCGGAATATCGCCGACGGTGTTTGCCAGGATCAGGCTTTTCAGCGCATCGGGGTAGTGGATGGCGTATTCGATCCCGAGCCAGCCGCCCCAGGAATGCCCGAGCAAATGCACACGCCCCAGGCCGAGCGCCTGGCGCACGGTTTCGACTTCTTCGACATAACGGCCGATTTCCCACAACGAAACGTCGGTGGGTCTGGCTGAAGCGCCCGTGCCAAGCTGGTCGAATGCAACCACTCGCAGGTTATGGTCTTTGAGCCAGCCATGGGCGTCGCGCAAGTAGTCACACGGCAGGCCAGGCCCGCCGTTGAGGCACAGCAGCACCTCATCGCCCTGGCCAAAGCTGTAGACCACGAGCTCATGGCCATCGACTTGCACGCTGTACTGCTGGTCGGGGGCAATTTCACGCCACATGCATACATTCCTTGTGTAGTGTCGGCCTGGCAGGTAGCGGCCGTTTATCAGGCCAACACTACCGAGGATGCCGCGCGTCCATAACCTAGCATTTCTTATAGGTTTGGCCTGGCAGTCCTTCGCCGGGGCGTGGCATTCTACTTGCAGCAAGTCGAGATTCAAATGAATTCGGGAGCAGAACGGATGCTGGCCAAGCTGACTGCCTTAAACCACCGTCTGATGCCGGGCAGGAGCCTGGACGAGCAGATGGACAATACGTTTATCCTCGCCCAGCAGTTGGGCTTCGATGCACTGGTGTATGACTACAGCCCGGTGCCCATTGACCAGGATGGTGCGTTGATCACCCCTTCGGTGCTCGAACTGCGCAACACCCCGCCAGACTGGCACGCCTTGTGGTGCAGCAAGGGGTTCTACCAGATCGATCCGGTGCAACATCTGGCCCTGAGTTCGGTGTCGCCGTTTGTGTGGTCCTATGACGTCAAGGTCGACACGCCTTTGCAGCGGATCATCGACCCCTGCCACGCGCCGGTCTCTTCCTACCTGCACGACCAGCAATTGACCTGCGGCGTCAGCGTGCCGATCCACCTGCCCCGTGGCGGCTTCGCCTCGCTGACCGGCCTGCGTACCGGCAAGGCCGGCAACGTATTGCAGGATGCGCAGCACACCCTGTCGGATTTCAGCCTGATTTCCCATGCCTTGCAGGAAGCGGCCTACCCGCTGTTCAGCAAAGAGCTGCGCACCTACCCGCATATCCACCTGACCAAACGCGAGCGCGAGTGCCTCAAATGGGCCGCCGACGGCCTGACCGCCGCTGAAATCGCCACGCAATTGAGCCGCTCACTGGCGGTGGTCACCCTGCACCTGGCCTCGGCGATGCACAAGCTGGGGGCCAGGAATCGCGTGCAGGCCGTGGTGCGCGCCACGCATTACCGCCTGCTTGAAGACTGACCCGGCGGCAAAACCTAGCTGTTTTGCTAGTTACCTGAATGTCTGCCACGCATTATCGTGTGCCTGATCCTTTTTTCAGAGCAGGGCACGAAATGGAATTCATCGAAAAAATCCGCGAAGGGTATGCGGCGTTTGGCGCCTACCAAACCTGGTACCGCGTCACCGGCGACCTCTGCAGCGGTCGCACGCCCCTGGTGGTTATCCACGGCGGCCCCGGCTGCACCCATGATTATGTTGATGCGTTCAAGGATGTCGCCGCCAGCGGCCACGCCGTGATCCATTACGACCAGATCGGCAACGGCCGCTCGACCCACTTGCCGGAAAAAGACCCATCCTTCTGGACCGTGGGGCTGTTCCTCGCCGAATTGGACAACCTGCTGGACCACCTGCAGATCAGCGACAACTACGCGATCCTCGGCCAGTCCTGGGGCGGCATGCTCGGCAGTGAGCACGCCATGCTGCAGCCCAAAGGCCTGCGTGCCTTCATCCCGGCCAATTCGCCGACCTGCATGCGCACCTGGGTCAGTGAAGCTGAGCGTCTGCGCAAATTGTTGCCCCAGGGTGTGCATGAAACCCTGCTCAAGCACGAAGCCGCCGGCACATACCAAGATCCGGACTACCTCGCCGCCTCGCGGGTGTTCTATGACCATCACGTGTGCCGGGTCAACCCGTGGCCGGAAGAGGTCGCGCGCACATTCGCCCAGGTCGATTCGGACCCGACGGTGTACCACGCCATGAGCGGGCCCACCGAGTTCCACGTGATCGGCAGCTTGAAGGACTGGAAATCGACGGGCCGGTTGTCGGCGATCAAGGTGCCGACCCTGGTCATTTCCGGCCGGCACGACGAGGCCACGCCGTTGGTGGTCAAGCCGTTCCTGGATGAAATCGCCGATGTGCGCTGGGCGCTGTTTGAAGACTCCAGCCACATGCCCCATGTGGAAGAACGCCAGGCGTGCATGGGGACGGTGGTGAAGTTTCTGGATGAGGTGTGTTCAGCTTCGTACACCGCCCTAAAGGCCGGCTGAGATCTAAATGTGGGAGCGGGCTTGCTCGCGAATGCGGTGTGTCAGTCACAGACTTTTTAACTGAACCACCGCATTCGCGAGCAAGCCCGCTCCCACATTTTTAAACCGCGTTGGTTTCAGGCCTAGTCGTCTTCTTGGCTACATCCGCCAACACCGGAATCTCCTTGCCTTCGGCATCAAACAACTTGCCGCCCCTGAAGTAATCGCCATCACGCAGCGCCGCCACGTCGTGGAAGCACAAACTGCGCTCCGTCCCGGCCACGAACACCGACTGCTGGTCCGAGTTGCCGGCGGTGAAGTGGTTGAACGCCAGGTTCAGCAGGATCGCCATGATCGCCGACGAACTGATCCCCGAGTGGAAGATGGTCGCGAACCAGCTCGGGAATTGATCGTAGAAGCTCGGCGCGGCGATCGGGATCATGCCGAAACCGATGGAAGTGGCGACAATGATCAGGTTCATGTTGTTACGGTAATCCACCTTCGACAGCGTGCGGATACCGCTGGCCGCCACGGTGCCGAACAGTACGATCCCGGCGCCGCCCAGTACCGAGGTGGGCACGGCCGCGATCACTCGCCCCATGAACGGCAACAAGCCGAGGATCACCAGGAACAGCCCGCCCGTGGCCACCACAAAGCGGCTCTTCACCCCGGTGACCGCCACCAGGCCGACGTTCTGCGCAAACGCGCTCTGGGTGAACGAACCGAAGATCGGCGCAAACATGCTCGACAGCATGTCGGCGCGCAGGCCATTCCCCAGGCGTTTGGAATCGACCTTGGTGTCGATGATTTCACCCACCGCCAGAATATCGGCCGAGGTCTCGACCAAGGTCACCATCACCACGATGCACATGGAAATGATCGCGGCCAGATGAAATGTGGGCATGCCGAAATGGAACGGGGTCGGGAAACCGAACATCGGCCCTTGGGTCACGCCGGAGAAGTCCGCCATGCCGAGGAACACCGCAATCAGCGTGCCGATCACCATCGCCAGCAGGATCGACAGGCGCGAGATGGTCGCGCTGCCGATCTTGCTCAGCAGCAGCACCAGCACCAGGGTCAACGCCGCCAGGCCGATATTGGACATACTGCCGAAATCCGCGGCGCGGCTGTTGCCGCCCATGGCCCAGCGCGCCGCGACCGGCATCAGGGTCAGGCCGATGGTGGTGATCACGATACCCGTCACCAGCGGTGGGAAGAACTTAGTAATTCGTGAAAATACCGGGGTTATCAGCAACCCGATGAACGACGCGGCCATCACCGCCCCGAGAATCGCCGGCACGCCGCCGGCGCCATCACTGCCGACAATCGCCACCATGGTTGCCACACCGGCAAACGACACGCCCTGCACCAACGGCAACTGACAGCCAAAGAACGGCAGGCCGAGGGTCTGCAACAGCGTGGCCAGGCCACCGGCAAACAACGACGCGGCGATCAACAGGCCGATGTCCGCCGGCGACAACCCGGCCGCCTGACCGACGATCAACGGTACCGCGACGATGCCGCCGTACATGGTGAGTACATGTTGCAGGCCGTAAGCCATGTTGGCGGCGACGCCGAGATTCTCATCTTCTGGCCGCTGCGGTGACGCCTTCGGGTTAGTCATGGTGAGGGGTTCTCTGTTTTTGTTGTGCGGCCACTGTATGCAATGTTAGGACTGGATGTCCATAGAGTTGTATACAATCTATCGAACAAGATACCCTCCATCGGCGTTACAAAAACAATTCGGCCGTAATGAGCCAGAACGCCAAAGGACCAGAACAATGAAAAAGGCACTACAGGGAGCCACCGTTGCACTCACCTTGCTCGGCGGTGGGGAGGCCGTCGCGGTGGAGTGGATGAACAACAGCGTAGGTTTTCGCTACGGACAGCAGTTCACCAATCCGAATAACCCCGACGCATTCAGCAAGCGCATCTACAGTTTTACCCACGCCAGCGGCTACCGGTATGGCAGCAATTTCCTCAACCTCGATGTGTTCCTGTCCGACAGCCGCGACCCGCGCAAAGGCACTGACCGGGGCGGGAGCGAGGTCTACGCGGTGTATCGCCACCAGTTGTATGCATCGCGGGTGTTCGATGTGCCGCCGGGCAGCGGCCTGGTCAAGGATTACGCGCTCACCCTGGGGTTTGACGCCAACCGCAACAACAACTTCGCTTCAGCGAAAAAGCGCGCGCTGGTGATCGGCCCGACCTTGAAGTTCAACACCGTCGGCGTGCTGGACCTGAGCCTGATGTACTACAAGGAAAGGAACCACACCGGTATCCCTGGCGCGCAGGAGACGAACCACACCTTCGACGACACTTACATGCTCAACCTGACCTGGATGCGCCCGTTCGAAGTCGCCAACCATGCGGCGAAATTCCAGGGGTTCATCAACTACGTCGGGGACAAAGGCGATGACTACCACGGCCGCGATACCGCGCCGGAAGCGCTGATGCGCACGGCGCTGATGGTGGCGGTACGGCCGGGTAAAAGCGTGAAGCCGAACCTGTACCTGGGCGTGGGTTATGAGTACTGGCACAACAAGTTCGGCGTGGACGGCGGCCGGGGCAGCCGTACATCCACACCGACGGTGAATATGGAAATCACCTTTTAGTAGTAGCTGACGGAACCGTCTTAACTGTGGGAGCGGCGGTGCGACGATTCGACTTGCTCGCGAATGCGGTGTATCAGTCGAAATATCTGGTGACTGACACACCGCATTCGCGAGCAAGCCCGCTCCCACATTTTGCGATTATCACTTCAAGTGCGCACCAGCTCCGAACGACCGGTTTTTGGCCGCGCCAGCCAATAGCCGAACACCGCCACGGGCGCGGTCGCCAGCATCACGATCACAGTGATCAGCAGCGGCTGCTCGATCATCGACGACACCAACAAGCTGCTGAGAAAGCACAGCCCCAGTTGCAACGTGTTCTGCAGCGCCGCCGCCTTGCCGGAATTTTCGGCAAATGGCATCAGTGCATTCGCCACGACGATGGGGTAACTGGCACCGTTGACCAGCGCCATCAGGCAGAACGGAATCAGCAGGGTGGTCAGCGTCGGCACGGTCAAGGTCGCGACCAGGTACAACGCCAGCATGCTGATGCAGTACGCCAGCAGCAACCACGGCAGCAGCGTCTTGCCCTGGCAGTGCTGCAGGGCGCTTCGGCAACTGTAGCCGCCCACCAGGAACGCCAGGGTCGGCAGCACATAGCTCAGGCCGATGTCATTCGGGCTGTAGCCCATGTCGCCCAGGATGAAGGGCGAAGCGGTCAGCCAGGCGAAGAAACTGGCCGAGCACGCGGCGAAGATCATCACGTTGCCGGTGAACACGCGAGACGTCAGCAATTGTCCATAACCCAGGCGCGAAGGTTCGCCTTCCTCTGCCCGGCGTTTCGGCGGGGTGCGCAGGAAGGCTGTCGGCAGCAGCAACAGCAGCGATACCCCGAGCAAGACGCCGAAGATCGCCTGCCAGCCAAAGTGATTCAGCACCATGGCCCCCAACAGCGGCGCCAGGGCCGGCGACAGCGACATCAGCGGCATGATGCTGGCGAACACGCGGTGTGCCTTGTCGGCCGGGTAGCGGTCGATCACCAAGGCCTGCCAACTCACGGCGGCGGAACACACACCAATCGCCTGGACAAAACGCAATGCCAGCAGTTGCGGCGCGGTCTCGACCCAGAACATCCCCGCGCAACCCAGCACAAACAGGCCAAGGCCGGCGAGCAGGATCGGCTTGCGTCCCAGGCGGTCGGACAACGGCCCCCACAACAATTGCCCGAGCGCAAAACCGGCAAGGAAAATACTCAAGCTGGCGCCCACCGCGCCGGCGCCAACCTGCAACTTTTCGCCCATGGCGCCGAACGCCGGCAAGTACATATCCATGGCGAGATAACCGAGCATGCTCAGCCCCGCCAGATACCAAGTGAAACCAAAAGAATTTTTCATTGAAGCCTTGTTAATCCTGCCATCAAACTATTTGCTGACTGGCGGCCATTATGAAGCTGACAGTTTTGCTGTGAAGCGATAATAATTGGACACTTCTATCAAGAAATTTGAAGGCATGCCTCATGTGGTCCGAATATTCCCTGGATGTGGTCGACGCCGTGGCGCGCCACGGCAGCTTCAGCGCCGCTGCCCAGGAGCTGCATCGCGTGCCGTCGGCCATCAGCTACACCGTGCGTCAGCTTGAAGAATGGCTGGCGGTGCCGCTGTTCGTACGACGGCATCGTGACGTGGAGCTGACGCCTGCCGGCCGTCTGTTTATCGACGAAGCCCGCGGCGTGATGAAAAAGATGCTCGGCACCCGGCGCTTGTGCCAGCAGGTGGCCAATGGCTGGAGTGGCCAGTTGAAGGTCGCGGTGGATTCTATCGTCAAACCTCAACGTTGCCGGCAGCTGGTGCTGGATTTCTATCGGCAGTTTCCCGAAGTCGAGCTGCTGCTGGAGTACGAGGTGTACAACGGTGTGTGGGATGCCTTGGCCGATGAACGCACCGACATCGTGATCGGCGCCACCAGCGCGGTGCCGGTCGCCAGCCGCTTTACCTTCCGCGACATGGGCTTGCTGAACTGGCTGTGCGTGGTCAGTGCGCGGCATCCGCTAGCCAGTATCGACGGGTTGCTGAGTGACGACCAATTGCGCCCCTTCGCCTCGCTGTGCATGACGGATACCTCGCGCAACTTGCCCAAGCGCGACACCTGGACCCTGGATAACCAGCGGCGGCTGGTGGTGCCGAATTGGGCGTCCGCGCTTGACTGCCTGCGTGACGGACTGTGTGTCGGCATGGCGCCGGCGCACCAGGTGTTGCCGTGGATCGAGCGCGGTGAGCTGGTGGCGCTGCAACTGTCGCGCCCCTTCCCGGCCAGCCCGTCGTGCGTGGCTTGGGCGCAGAGCAAGCTGTCGCCGGCCATGGCGTGGTTGCTGGAGTACCTGGGGGATACCGAAACCATGAATCAGGAGTGGTTGAATGGACCAGATCTCTAAAAATCACATAGATCGAATGTGGGGCTTGCTCGCGAATGCGGTGTATCAGTCGAAATATCTGGTGACTGACACACCGCATTCGCGAGCAAGCCCGCTCCTACATGGTTGATGGCATTTCAATTCAGCAGGCGGGTAATACCCCGCACGATCATCTCGACTTCATTGGCATCCAGGGTCAACGGTGGCAGCAGCCGAATGACCTTGCCCCGCGTCACGTTGATCAGCAGGGCGTGCTCCTGCGCGGCGCGCTGGGCCAGGTCGCGGTAAGGGCTGGCCAGCTCGATCCCGATCATCAACCCCTGCCCCCGAATCGCCAGTACCTGAGGATGCTCGCTCAGCTCCACCCGCAACCGCGCGAGCAAACGCTCACCCTGTTGCGCGGCGTTCTGCAGCAAGCCTTGTTCTTCAATAATGTCCAGCACCGTGCAACCGACTCGGCAGGCCAGTGGGTTACCGCCAAAGGTGCTGCCGTGACTGCCCGGCGTGAACAACTGGGCCACCGCGGACCGCGCCAGGCAGGCGCCGATCGGTACACCATTGCCGAGGCCCTTGGCCAGGGTCATCACGTCCGGCACGATGCCTTCGTGCTGGAAGGCAAACCAGCTGCCGGTGCGACCGATGCCAGTCTGGATTTCATCGAGCATCATCAGCCAGCCATGCCGCGTGCAGTGATCACGCAACGCTTTCAGGTAGCCCTGCGGTGCCGGCAACACGCCGCTTTCACCCTGGATCGGCTCCAGCAGAACCGCCGCGATGCGCGTGCCGAACGCCTTGGTCATTGCCTCTATCGCCGCCATATCACCAAAGGCGACCTTGAGAAAATCCCCCGGTAAGCGCTGGAAGCCCAAGCGCACCGATGGCCCATCGCTCGCGGCCATGGTACCGAGCGTGCGGCCATGGAAGGCGTTTTCCATCACCACCACCAGCGGCGCCTCGATGCCTTTTTTCCAGCCATGCAACCGCGCCAGTTTCAGCGCGGTTTCGTTGGCTTCGGCGCCGGAATTATTGAAGAAGGCGCGATCCAGGCCAGACAGCCGGGCAAGGCGCTGGGCCAGCCGTTGTTGCCAGTCGATGCTGTAGAGGTTGGAGGTGTGCAGCAACAGCCCGGCCTGTTCGCTGATCGCCGCCACCAGCCGGGGGTGGGAGTGACCGACATTGGTCACCGCCACGCCGGCCACCGCATCCAGGTATTCACGGCCTTGCTGGTCCCACAGGCGTGTGCCCAGGCCGCGGGTAAAACTCAGGGCCAAAGGTTGATAAGTGGTCATCAGGCAGGCGGCGGTCATGGCAGAGGCTCCAGTGCTTCGTTGTGATGGCTGCAGTATCGTTAACCACCCAAGCTGGATAAACTCGGCATTCCTGCGATGACTTTAAATCAAGGCTTGATAATGGATCTGTTCCAGGCGATGTCGGTGTACGTAAAGGTGGTCGAGACCGGCAGCATGACGGCGGCGTCACACGCGTGCGGCATGTCGACCACTATGGTCGGCAACCACCTGCGCGCCCTGGAGCAGCGCCTGGGCGTCAGCCTGCTCAAGCGCACCACGCGCAAGCAAAGCCTCACGGAATTTGGCGGCCAGTATTACCAGCGCTGCCTGGAAGTGCTGGGGCTGGTGGCCGACTCCGAGCAATTGGCCGAACAGGCCAAGAGTGACGTGCCCAAAGGCACCCTGCGCATCACCGCACCCCCGGTGTTCGGCACCGAACGCCTTACCCCGGCCTTGAGCGAATTTTCCCGGCGCTACCCGCTGATCAACCTGTACGTGGTGTTGAGCAACGAGCGCATGGACTTGGTCGACAGCGGCTTCGACGTGGCGATCCGGCTTGGCGAACTGGAAACGTCCAGCCTGATCGCCAGGCCGATGCAGGACTACACCCTCACCCTCTGCGCCTCACCTGCCTACCTGGCGCGACGCGGCACGCCTTCAACGCCCGATGACCTGCAGCAACACGACTGCCTGGCGTTCGCCTACCCGGCGAATGACAATTGGCGCGACACTGAAAAACTGTGGCGCATGACCAGTGATGACGGCGAGCGGGAGGTGCAGGTCTGCGGCTCATTGACCATCAACAGCTCGCAAGGCTTGCGCCAGGCGGCGGTGAACGGCATGGGCATCATCATGCTGGCCGACGCCCTGGTGCAACCGGACCTGGAGAGCGGCAAGCTGGTGGCCTTGTTGACCCAGTATCGACTGCCCAGCCGCCCCATGCACCTGCTCTACGGCCAGGACCGTTATCGCCTGCCCAAGCTGCGCGCGTTCGTGAATTTCGCCATGGAAAAATGGGCCCGCTAGAAACCTACGCCCAGCTCACGCAAGCGCGCCGCCGTGCGCTGCGCCGACACATGGTGTATGCCCTGCCAACCGAGCGCCATGGCCGCTTCGATATTGCTGGCGACATCATCGATAAACACCACTTCTTCGGGCTGGATATCCGGCAGATGGGCACGCACCTGGCGCAGGCTCGCGTGATAAATAGCCGCATCAGGTTTGATGAGCTTCAACTCACCCGACACCACGATATCGCGAAAGCACTGCAGGAACGGGTAATTGGCCCGCGCATAGGGGAACGTCTCAGCCGACCAGTTGGTAAGCCCGAACAACGGCACGTCGGCCTGATGCAACGCCTCGAGAATCGCCACGCCGTCCGACAGCGGGCCAGGCAGCATCTCATGCCAGCGGTCGTAATAGGCCTGGATCAAATGCGCATGCTGCGGATGCTGCTCGATGAGACTGCGCGTGCCTTCAGCCAGGGAGCGACCGGCATCCTGCTCGGTGTTCCAGGCCTGGGTACAGATGTTATCGAGAAACCATTGCCGTTCGTGATCATCGGCAATCAGCTTGCGGTAAAGGTGGTGCGGGCTCCAGTCGAACAGGACACCGCCGAAATCAAAAACAACTGCATGGATTGTCATGGGTTCCTCCGTTTGCGCAACATGGCGAAGGCAGTCTGGCATGCCTGCGGCCGATAGCAGTAGGCAGCGGGGGGTAGGACCGTTCTGAAAATTGCCCTCCCCAGCTACATCGGAGGGCGACATCCTTTAGTGTCAGCTTTGCACCACAAGGAGATCTGTACTGAAGGGAATCAGCCATCGCGGCCACAAACCTGACGTAGAGGCATTCCAATGAAAGACATGACGTCCCCCGTTACATTACCCTTCGTACCCAGCCTGGAGGCGTTGCAACCTAATCAGCCCCTCCAACAGACTGGCGTCGCGCAAGACACCGACAGGCTCCCGCACGCTCTGCTCGATCAGGTCAGAGGCAAAACCGGAATAGTCGCGAGCCACCTAGCCCCTTTGCAGGGCATAGCGGCAGCCACTAATTCCATCATTGGCATACGCCCGGTCGAATCCGTGGCCACGGGGCTGATAGCGGCCGGGCACCCCACCAAGGACTTTCATATCAAAGGCAAAAGTGCCAACTGGGGACCGCAGGCCGGCCTGATCTGTACAGATCAGGCCTTCAGCAAACTTGAACAGTTTGTGCAGAAAACACCGGAAAAAATCGCTAACGCCAACGCGCAGATCGTGGGTTGCCTCCAGGGCGGCCATGCGGTCCCGATTCCCCTGAAACTCTCCAAGAGTCGCATTGACGAACTGACGGCGCTCGGCCACATCACCCAACAGGCAGGCCGCGACGGCACCCTGCGATTAAACGCGCGCGGGCCCAGCCAACAGTCTTACACATTCGAAGCCCACCCCATCTCGCCCGGCAGCGATAGCTATCTCATCACCCATCAAGGCAAACCGCTTGAAGTGCTGGCGAAGCAGCCAGAGGGCAAAGCCTTGACCGCCGATTATGACCTGCACATGATCGCCCCTCACCTGAGTGACTTTGGCTCACAGGATAACCTCCCTGTACCCGATGTCGCCCACAGCGTGTTCAAGCAACGAATGGAGCGCTACAAGCAGGTTCCGGAAGAACTCAGCGCCGACTTTGCGAGCGCCGCTCGCTTCTACAGCAAGGAAGATCCCCACCTCGGCAATATAAGCCCACGCCTGAAGCAGATGATCGGCATCATCAATCAAAAGCTGGTCCGCGACGGAGAGCGGGTGGTCCATCACAGTGCGGACTCAGGCAACCCTGTGACGGATGTGGCCGCTAACTACCCGACAACTTTTTTCCTGCCGACAAAACTAGGCAGATTCGATGAAATCAGCATTATCAACAACAGCAGGGAAATGATGGAATTGATCAAGACCGCCAAGGATAGCGGCTATCACGTGCCGTTGAATCCACTCTGGGAGAAAGAAGTGGTCGAAGTCAGGCGGTCAGACTTCATCCGGGCAAGAAATCGTTTTGCTTAAATCAGCGTAAAAACAGACAGCGGCCTGGTAACCCTGTACCGAGGTCGCTGTCCGTCATACCAATTACGCCAATTACGCCTGGACCAGACCGTTGATCTTGACGGTCGGGTTCACATCAGCCTCGTAGTCCACGCCATCGACCTCAAAGCCGAACAAACGCAGGAATTCAGCCTTGTAGCCGGCGAAATCGCTGATCTCGTTGACGTTGTCATCAGTGACCTGGTTCCACAGGGCAGCGACGGCGTCCTGGACCTTGGGTTCCAGCTCGGCCAGGTCGGCACGCAGGCGGCCGTCGGCGTCGAGTTTCGGCTGGGCGCCGTACAGGCTGTCCTTGAACAGGCCGTAGACCTGTTCGATGCAACCTTCGTGAGTGCCCTGCTCTTTCATCACTTTGAACAACAGCGAGAGGTACAACGGCATGATCGGGATGGCCGAACTGGCTTGGGTCACCACCGCCTTGAGCACCGACACACGGGCGTCGCCCTTGAGTGCGGCCAGGTTGTCGCGCAGGGTCAGGACTTTTTTGTCGAGGTCTTTCTTGGCTTCGCCGATGGAGCCGTTCCAGTAGATATCCTGGGTCAGCTTTTCACCGAGGTAGGTGAACGCGGTGGTCTTGGCGCCTTCGGCCAGCACGTCGGCGTCACGCAGGGCGTCGATCCACAGCTGCCAGTCTTCGCCACCCATGACTTTCACGGTGCCGTCGATTTCTTCCTGGGTCGCGGGCTCAAGCGTGGTATCGACGACAACGCCTTTGTCGGTGTTGATACCGCGCAAGGTCACGGCCTTGCCGATCGGCTTGAGGGTGGAGGTATGCACTACGCCTTGCGGGTCGGTACGGCGCGGCGCGGCCAGGCTGTAGACGACCAGGTCGATCTTGCCCAGGTCTTTCCTGATGGTGTCGATGGTCAGGCGCTTGATCTCGTCGGAGAACGCGTCGCCGTTGATGCTCTTGGCGTACAGACCTTTTTCGACGGCAAACTTCTCGAACGCGGCGCTGTTGTACCAGCCGGCGGAGCTCAGCTTGCCTTCTTCGCCTTCTTTCTCAAAAAACACGCCCAGGGTGTCGGCGCCGCAGCCAAAGGCAGCACTGATGCGCGCGGCCAGGCCGTAGCCAGTGGAAGCGCCGAGGACCAGCACCTTTTTTGGGCCGCCTTCGATGGCGCCGTGCTCAGTCACGTAGTCGATCTGTTGCTTGACATTCGCTTCACAGCCAACAGGGTGAGCGGTCACACAGATAAAGCCACGAACCCGCGGTTTGATGATCATAAAATTTCTGCCTCTTCCAAGGTGCCGAAGGCCAGTGGTGGCCATTCAACTTCAATCGTACCGGTCTATGACGTCCAAAAAACCGAAGCGTCACGATAGTCGCAAATCTTCCGATTACAAAATCCGATCCACGCTGTGCAACCGGCGTTGGAACCTGTGCAGCGTCTTCACAATTTCACGCTATTTAAAACGCCTTTCCAGCGGCTTACGCCTTACCATGACGTAGTTGTTTCAATATGTTTCAAAACCCACCACTCGCGGCCACGGATCCGGACCTGTCGAATGGCGTCCTGCTGGAGTGAGTTGCATGAACAGGCCTGCCTTGCGTAAAAAAGCGGTATCGGTCGCCTGGGTCTTTGGCGTGCTGCTGATCATTGATGTATTCCCCGAGACCACCCTGGTGTTTCTCGGCCTGGTCGTGGTCTGCGGGATCTACGACTTCCTGCGCAATGGCCTGTATGACGCGCCTACCATCAAGAAATACTTTATCGGCAGTGGCCGCAACACGTGGCTGCTGGCACCGTTCAATACCCTGTTCGACCTGCTGAGTTCGCGTAACCGCCACGTCTACACAATGCCCGACCTGCCGGTGGCCTGGCGTGAAGAACTGCAACGGGTGATCGATGAGGCCATGGCCCACAAGGACGAGATCATCGGCTACCTGGATGAGCGCATGGCCGAGAAAAAGCGCGGCATGTTGTTTTTCCAGTGGTATGGCAGGCCCATCGAAACCGCTCTGGACATTCCCAAATTGCGCGAAAAGCTGCCGTTCGTGAAGACGATCGGCGTGTCGGTATTCAACGAAAACCGTTCGACCTCGTTTCACTTCGGCCCCCTGCGCATGATGTTCCGCGTGCTCTACAACATGGCCCCGGCGCCCCATCACGAAGGCGTCTACATCCAGGTCGGCACGCACAAGCATTACTGGCACGACGACCCGCTGTTTATCTTCGATGACACCTTGATGCATGCGTCTTTCAACAAGAATGACGCAAAGCGTTACTGCCTGTTTATCGACATCGTGCGACCGACCGCCCTGCCTTTGGTGCTTAATGCCGTGATCGCAGGGTTTGCCGGGATGGTCTTTACCCTGCGTCGAGTTTTCTACAAAAACTGGAAGCTGATTCAGTGAGTTCTGCGGCATGATGGTGCTGGACGGTATTTGCACTCGGCCTTGCGCCTGAGGTAAATATCCGTCTCGTGCGACCGAATTCGGCGCCCACTCTTCTCAAGCCATCGCGGCCCCTTGCGGGTGCGGTGGCTGCGCTTTCAAGGAACCGGAATGCCCCAACGTCAAGTCATCAATGCCTCCGTCAGCCCCAAGGGCAGCCTCGAAACCCTGTCCCAACGTGAAGTCCAGCAACTGAGCGAAGCCGGTAGCGGCAGCATCTACACCCTGTTTCGGCAGTGCGCCCTGGCGATCCTCAATACTGGCGCACACATCGATAACGCCAAGACCATCCTGGATGCCTACAAGGATTTTGAAGTACGTATCCACCAGCAGGACCGAGGCGTGCGCCTGGAACTGCTGAACGCCCCGGCCGATGCCTTCGTCGATGGCGAGATGATCGCCAGCACCCGCGAGATGCTGTTCAGCGCCCTGCGCGACATCGTCTACACCGAGAACGAGCTGGACAGCCAGCGCATCGACCTGAGCAATTCCCAGGGCATCACCGACTATGTCTTCCACTTGCTGCGCAACGCCCGCACGCTGCGCCCGGGTGTGGAGCCGAAGATCGTGGTGTGCTGGGGCGGGCACTCGATCAATACCGAAGAATACAAATACACCAAGAAAGTCGGCCACGAACTGGGCCTGCGCAGCCTCGACGTGTGCACTGGCTGCGGCCCAGGCGTGATGAAAGGTCCGATGAAAGGCGCGACCATTTCCCACGCCAAGCAACGCATTACCGGCGGGCGCTACCTGGGGCTGACGGAGCCGGGCATCATCGCCGCCGAAGCGCCGAACCCGATCGTCAACGAACTGGTAATTCTGCCGGACATCGAAAAACGCCTGGAAGCCTTCGTGCGTGTAGGCCACGGCATCATCATCTTCCCGGGCGGCGCCGGCACGGCCGAAGAGTTCCTGTACTTGCTCGGCATCCTGATGCACCCGGACAACCGCGACCTGCCGTTCCCGGTCATTCTCACGGGGCCGAAAGACGCAGCGCCGTACCTGCAGCAACTGCACGCCTTCGTCGGCGCGACACTGGGCGCGGCCGCGCAGGCGCACTACCAGATCATCATCGACGACCCGGCCGAAGTGGCGCGCCAGATGACCGCCGGCCTCAAGGCCGTGAAGCAGTTCCGCCGCGAGCGCAACGACGCTTTCCACTTCAACTGGCTGCTGAAAATCGACGAAGGCTTCCAGCGCCCGTTCGACCCGACCCACGAGAATATGGCCGGTCTGCAACTGAGCCACGCGCTGCCGCCCCATGAACTGGCGGCCAACCTGCGCCGTGCGTTCTCCGGGATCGTGGCGGGTAACGTGAAGGACAAGGGTATCCGCCTGATCGAGGAAAACGGCCCGTACGAGATTCACGGCGACCCGGCGATCATGCAACCGCTGGATGAACTGCTCAAAGCGTTTGTCGCCCAGCACCGCATGAAACTGCCAGGCGGCGCGGCGTATGTGCCGTGCTATCGCGTAGTGCAGTAAGCCAGCGGCGGTCGGTCATAGTTTGTATCTGTTTGGCGCGTGGCCGAGGGTGTGAGGATCAGAAAACCGGTCTAGGGTTTTCACTGTTCCCCTCACCCACCTCTGCGAGCAATCTATGGACCAACGGATATTGTCCTCTGTCATTCCTTACCCTAAGGTAAGGAATATCACGATGGAGATCTTCACTATGGCAACCGCCACACTCACTTCAAAAGGACAAATCACCATCCCTGTCCAGGTCCGGACCGCCCTGGGCCTGGAAACAGGCGATCGGGTGGAATTTGTCGAAATGGAAGACGGCAAGTTTTCCATCATTGCCGCGAGCAAAACCGTCAGGGACCTCAAGGGGCTCATCCGCAAGCCGGCCAAGGCCGTGTCCATCGAAGACATGAACAGCGCCATCGCGGCCCAGGGAGCCAAGGCGGGATGATCGGCCTGGATACCAACGTGCTGGTGCGCTATGTGACCCAGGATGATCCTGCTCAATCAGCCAAGGCGTCCCAACTGATCGAATCACTCACCGCCGCGTCACCGGGTTTTGTCAGCCTGGTGACCATTGTGGAACTGGTGTGGGTGCTGCAATCCTGCTACCAATCGGCCAAGAGCGACGTGGTGATGGTACTGGAAACCCTGTTGCACACGCGCGAACTGACCGTGGAGCATGCCGATCTCATCTGGCAGGCACTGCGCAAGTTCATCGCGAGCAAGGCTGATTTTGCCGACTGCCTGATCGAGCGCTGTGCCCATGCGGCCGGCTGCGACTACACCGCGACCTTCGATGGCAATGCGGCCAAGACAGCGGGCATGAAACGGCTGGCTTGAGGCCTACGGATACGCCGCTGCTCCAGAGGATTTGGGCACCGATCAGCACGGCGCCCTACTGTCGGATGACGTTCAGCTTGCAGACACGCAAAGACCTATCCGGCCAAGGCTCAGCGAATCCAGCCGCCCACCTGCCAATGGTACCCGTCACTGTGTTGCACCCAGTGCGGATGGACATAGCGATAACCCTCGCGCACCGGCTCCCAATGTCCGTGAACCGCCACATAACGCCCGCCTTCCCAGCGCCAATAACCGCGTGACCACACATAACCGTAGCGTGGCGCCGGCTCGACCTCGATCACTTGCACCGGCGGCGGTTGCGGCGCGACAACCTCGACGTATTCACGTTGCACCGGCCTGCGCTCGTGCACGACGCGCTCTTGTACACAACCGGATGCTGCGACGACCATGGCCGCCAATGCCGCATAACGTAGCAACATACAAAACCCTCGGGCGCTGACGCCCACTGCTGTAAAAAAGCCCCCTTGTTGCAGCCGCGCTCCTGCGTGGCCCTGGGTTCTTTTTAACAGGTGATGTCTGTCTGCTTGCTGAACCCGCGGGCCTCAAGAGGTACACGCGACGGTCGGTCGCTTGCAGCGCACCAGCAGCAACCCGGCGCCCACCACGGCCATACCGGCGTAGGTCGATGCCTGGATCACGTCGCCAAACATCAACGCCGCCCATACGAGGGTGACGGGCGGTTCCAGGTAGACCAACGCCGCCACATGGGTTGCGGTCATGACTCGCAGCAACATCCACAGGCTCAAGTAGGCGACAAAGGTGGAAAACACCGTCAGCCAGACAATCGAAACCAGCACCTCGGGATCATGGGGAATGCTCAACGTATCGGTGTAGAGCACGGCGCCGGTGAAGCCGATCAAGGTCAGCAACGACTGGATGAACAGCGGCAGTACCAGGCCCGCATCGTGGCGCTGTACGCTGCGGCGCTCATACAATGTCGCCAGGGTCAGCCCCAGGGCGGCCACCAGTGGCAACAGGTACATCACCAGGCTCACACCCTGGCCCCCGCTGCCGTATTGGCCGGCAATAACAATCGAGACCCCGGCGAAGCTGATCATCAGGCCCACCCACTGCCAGCCGCCGCTGCGCTCGGCGGCGTTTCCCGTCGAGAGCGCGGCCGTCATCAATGGCTGCAGCGCAGCGATAATCGCGGCGATGCCGGGCGGCAAGCCATTCTGGATCGCTACGTAGAGGCAGCTCAAATAAAGGAACTGCGACAGGAAACCGATAATGGCGTAGTGGCGGATCTGTGCCCGCGAAACCTTCAGCAGCCTGGCATTCAAGTACAGGCCCAGGCACACCGAGACCAACAGGAACCGCCAGAACAGCAGGTTGAACGCGCCGCTGCCTTGGGTACCCAACTTTGCGCCGATGTAGCCTGAACTCCACGACAACACAAACGCTGCTTGCACTGCCAAGAGTCCCAGGGTCGATCGCTTCATGACGCCTCCTGCCTTGTAGGTTGACGTCAAGGCTAAGGGGCACACATGATTCTGTATATTTGAATAAGCTGCATGAGCAATCCGGAAAAATGGAACCATGGCTAAACAGCTGAATATCGATCTATTGCGCACCTTTCATGCCGTGGCGCGCTTTCAGCGCTTCAATGAAGCGGCCGACTATGTGCACCGCAGCGCGTCTACCGTGACCACGCATATCCAGAAGCTGGAGGATCAGATCGGTCAACGCCTGTTCAGCCGCAGCAACCAGGGCGTGGAACTGACGCTGTACGGCAAGAAGCTGCTGGGCGAAACCACCGAGTTTCTCAAGAGCCACGACCGCCTGCTGATTTCACTGATGCCGCAACGCATGGAAGGCAAGATCCGCCTGGGGATTCCCGACACCTATGCGCCCGCCTTCATCCAGCAGTTTTTGCCCAAGTTGATTGCCGACAATCCGTTGCTGGAGTTGGAAGTTGAAGCGCGCACCAGCGGTGAATTGCTGAATCTGTTTATGGCAAACCAGCTGGACCTGACCATCACAGTCAGCACACAGCCGCTGGCACAAGGCGAGCGACTGGGGTTTGTGCAACCGCTGTGGGTCGCAGCCGAGCACTTCAGCTCTCCACCGAATACGCCGCTTCCCGTCACCTTGCCCATCACCGGTTGCCCGTACCGCGCAGCGGCCTTGCAGGCGTTGAAGGATCACGGCATTTATCACCGGGTGCTGCTGGAAAGCCCTAATACCTTCGCGGTGGAAGCCTGTGTGCGCAGCGGTGTGGCGGTGGGCCTGATGGAGCACAGCCGCATGGGCGAGGGGTTGGTAGAAATGAAAGACCTGCCGCCGCTGCCGGCGCAGCATCTGTACCTGCTGTGCGATAGCGGCAATGCACTCGCGCTGCATTTGCATGAGCAAGTCAGGCAGTTCAAGGCCTGAAACGTCGGCGAGCTTGTTATGACTGTGGCGAGCGGGCTTGCCCCGCGTTGAGCTGCGTAGCAGCCCCATTAAGGCCGCCTCGCCGGGTCAGGCAAATCGCGGCATGGTTTTGGGGCCGCTACGCGGCCCAACGCGGGGCAAGCCCGCTCGCCACAGAAAAGCAGATTTCGGTAAAAATCCGCACATAAAAAAGCCCGCTGACCGTCGCCGGTTCAGCGGGCTTTTTACTGCGTGTTGCTTACAGCGCCAGGTCAGACGCCGGCTTGCTCGGCGCAGCCGCAGGCTTGGCAGCCTCGGTCGCCTTTGGAGCGCCCAGTTGCGGGATCGCAGGCGGCGGCGTCAGTTGCAGCACACCGGCGGTGTAGGCCCATTCCTTGGCAACAGCTTCAGGGCTGTCGTTCAGCTTGGTGCCGTAGCTCGGTACGATCTGGTGCAGTTTTGCCTGCCACTCAGGGCTCGCGACCTTGTCCTTGAACACTTTCTGCAGCACGGTCAGCATGATCGGAGCCGCGGTGGACGCGCCTGGCGATGCGCCCAACAGGCCTGCAATGGAGTTGTCGGCGGAGCTGACCACTTCGGTACCGAGTTTCAGGACGCCGCCCTGCTCTTCGTCACGCTTGATGATCTGCACGCGCTGACCGGCTTGCCACAGGCGCCAGTCCGATTGCTTGGCGTTCGGGAAGTACTCTTGCAGCGCCTTGAAGCGGTCGTCATCCGACAGCATCAGTTGGCCGGCAAGGTACTCGACCAGCGGGTATTCACGAATACCGACCTTGGTCATTGGCCAGATGTTGTGGGTGGTGGTGCTGGTCAGCAGGTCCAGGTACGAGCCTTCCTTGAGGAACTTGGTGGAGAAGGTCGCGAATGGGCCAAACAGGATCACGCGCTTGCCATCGAGCACGCGGGTGTCCAGGTGCGGAACCGACATCGGCGGCGAACCCACCGAAGCCTTACCGTAGGCCTTGGCCAGGTGTTGCTCGGCGATGGTCGGGTTATCGGTCACCAGGAACGAACCGCCCACAGGGAAGCCGGCGTATTCCTTGGCTTCAGGGATACCGGACTTCTGCAGCAGGTGCAGGGCACCGCCGCCGGCGCCGATGAACACGAACTTGGCGTCGGTTTCAGTCTTGGTGCCGTCTTTGAGGTTCTTGTAGCTGACACGCCACGAACCGTCGTCGTTGCGGGTGATGTCCTGCACTTCGCTCGACAGTTTCAGGTCGAACTTCGGTGTGGTTTGCAGGTGAGCGACGAACTGGCGGGTAATCTCGCCAAAGTTCACGTCGGTGCCGATCGGGGTCCAGGTGGCCGCGATTTTCTGGTTCGGGTCACGCCCTTCCATCATCAGCGGTACCCACTTGGCGATCTGCGCCGGGTCTTCGGAATACTGCATGCCGGCGAACAGCGGGCTCGCTTGCAGGGCTTCGTAGCGCTTTTTCAGGAACTTGATGTTGTCATCGCCCCACACAAAGCTCATGTGCGGTGTGGAGTTGATGAACGAACGCGGGTTCTTCAGCACGCCCTGCTGGACCTGCCAGGACCAGAACTGACGGGAGATCTGGAACGCTTCGTTGATCTCGACCGCCTTGGGGATCTCAACGTTGCCGTTCTTGTCTTCCGGGGTGTAGTTCAGCTCAGCCAGGGCCGAGTGACCGGTACCGGCGTTGTTCCAGCCGTTGGAGCTCTCTTCGGCGACGCCGTCAAGGCGCTCGACCATTTCCATCGACCAGCCCGGCTCCAGTTCGTTGAGCCAGACACCCAGGGTCGCACTCATGATGCCGCCGCCGATCAGCAGCACATCGACTTTCTTTGCCTCTTCCGCGTGAACGGACGTGATCCCCATCGACAAAGCCAGCCCCAGCAGGGCAGTGTTTACTTTCTTAAACATCAGTAGCACCTATGATAAAACGCCATCCGCCCTAGCGCCCCTGAGTGTTCAAGGCCGCGGGGTGGGCACACAAGACCGACGTATCGACCTCACTTTTATGTCCCTTCTGCGCTGACTTCTTATCATTATTGGCTTCAGCTACCTGGGCGGCAGCCACTCGCGGGGGCGTATACGGATGTACGCACCCGGGGAGGCTGGTCCAGGACGGCGCGCAGAATATCACGGCAAACGGCGTTTATGCGCCGTTTGGCCAATTGACACCTCTAAATCGCGGCTTTTAACCCGCCGCTGTCAAGGCCGGTAGGCGCGACGTGGGGTCACAGGCGTGGAACTCTCAGGCAAAAGGCTGTTCTAGACACCTTCGCCGCGGCTTGCGTAGCATCGGCGGCCGCCTTTCGTGCCATCTTCCACACAGAGCGTTCCATGACTATCCAGCAAACATCCGGGCACGTGCTGCCCGCACGCAGCGCCGCCAAAATGGAAGCTGCCATGGCCGTGGGCGCGTTCGCGATCGGCACCGGTGAGTTCGCCATCATGGGGCTGATGCCCGACATCGCCCAGAACCTGGGTCTAAGCGAACCCCAGGTCGGCCACGCCATCAGCGCCTACGCGCTGGGCGTGATGGTCGGCGCCCCGCTGCTCGCCATCCTCGGCGCCAAGCTGCTGCGCAAACATCTGCTGCTGCTGTTGATGGGGCTTTATGCCTTGGGCAACCTGGCAACGGCCTTTACCCCGAGCTTTGGTGCGCTGGTGGCCTTCCGCTTTATCAGCGGCCTGCCCCACGGCGCCTACTTCGGGATTGCCGCCGTCGTCGCCTCCAGCATGGTGCCCAACGACAAACGCGCCGGCGCCGTGGCCCGCGTAATGATGGGCCTGACCCTGGCCATGCTGCTCGGCAACCCCATCGCCACCTTCCTCGGCCAACACCTGGGCTGGCGCTCGGCGTTCGCCCTGGTCAGCGTGATCGCGCTCGTCACCATCGCCCTGGTCTGGCAATTCGTGCCCCACCGCCACGACGAACAACGCAGCGACCCGCGCAAGGAACTGCGCGCCTTCACCAAACCGCAGGTGTGGATGGCCCTGGCCATTGGCGCGATTGGCTTTGCCGGAATGTTCTGCGTATTCAGCTACCTGGCGCCGACCATGCTGGAAGTGACCAAGGTGTCGCCGCAGTGGATTCCGTTTGGCCTGGCGACGTTTGGCATGGGCGGAATCATCGGTAACATCGCCGGCGGCAAGCTGTTTGATCGCCTGCAGTTTCGGGCGATGGGCTGGATCCTGGTGTGGTCGATGGCCGTGCTGATCTTCTTCACCTTTGCCGCCAGCTCATTGTGGGGCGTACTGCTGGGTATCGGCCTGGTCGGCACCATGATCGCAATGGCTGCGCCACTGCAAATCCGCCTGATGGACATTGCCCACGAAGCGCCAAGCCTGGCGGCGGCGTCGAATCACGCGGCGTTTAACTTGGCGAACGCGCTGGGGCCGTGGTTTGGCGGGATGGCGATCACGGCTGGGCTGGGGTGGACGAGCACCGGGTATATCGGCGCGGTGACAGCGTTGATCGGGCTCGGGGTTTATCTGATGGCGCGACGGATGAAGGGTGGGCATTGAGCCACTGGCCGCCTTGAACAATTGTGCCGTAGGAATGATTCTGTAGCCGATGTACTTAATAGGCGCGAGTTTCAGCTGTATAACCGCGCCGAGCCCATTAGACAGGAACTATTCCTATCCACCGCAAAGCCGAATGCTACGTAGGCGTGCTGTGTTTTTTTCTTTACAATTCAGGAATGTAAATTAAGGAATTTTTCGTGAGCATTCCAACAAATTCTAAAGCGCGTCACAACGATGATGAAGTAGATCTGATCCCCCTTATCCAGGCACTCTGGAAAAGCAAGGTGACTATTATCGCAGCAACCGTATTGGGTACTATCGTCTCATTAGCAATTTATGAAACGTCCCCCGAACAGTGGACGGCCAGCACTTACATTACCAAACCGTCTCTGTACAGCTTATATAAACAAGTTAATGAAAAAGCCACTCCAACGCCTGCAAATCCGCTTTCGCTGGAAACCAAGCTGTACAGCACCATCCAAAACGATATTTTCTATTCGGCCATGGGCGTCATGGCAGCTAAATCGATCAGTTTGAAGGACGCCCCTCCAAAATCAGGTGGGAATGAGCCGGTTCTCTATATCGCCTCAGCCACTGCGACCACTGCTGCACTGGCCAGCGCCCAACTGAAAGCCGCCATGGATACCGCCAATACCGAAGCCATAGCGCTTAACTTGCCGACCGTGGCTGCCAGCAATACGCTAAAAGCATTTAATACCCTTGATGAAATAAAAGTCGCTACCACCCAGAATGGCAAAAAGTATGCGTTTCTGGGCGCTTTTTTGGGGTTGATACTGGGTAGCATCTTTGTGCTCGGCAGGTTCTTCATTCGGCAATACAAACAGTCGAAGTGACCTTGAGCGGCGCTAAAGAAACTCTTCGATCAGGAAATAGAAGACACAGACCAGCAGCGAAGCAATAACAACAATGAACAATTTCGCGGGGAATGTCGTTTTCATCAAGAGTACTTAGTGAAAGGAGATAATGGCTTGGTGCCATTATTGCATCGTACCCTGATTTTTTCACAGCGATTTTTACCGAAGTCGCACGCACCCGCCCTGCACGACCAGCCAATAAGAAAATCCTAAATGTCAAGAATAAATTGACAAAATAGCGGTTATTTAATTTTCGTTCAGGCTACGTTCAGGTTGGATCCAATGGTCCGCGCCTGTAACATCCTTGTCATATTCACGCTATGACAAGGATGTGTTTTGAGCTTTCCTGACAAAACTGTGCGCCAAAGTTTCCCCTCGACACTGATCCACCGAAACGCCACGGTCTTCACCTCACGGGGCGCCGATGAAATCGCCCAGCAGGCGATCCAGAACCTGATCGACAGTCGCTACGCATTGAAAGACCGCGTCAGCGCCCCGCTTAAAGGGTTGGAGAACGACCTGTTCGCCAAATCCCAGCCCCTCGACAGCCTCAGGCCAAAACTGCGAGTCACCTTTGGCCGCGCAAAACGCGACGGGACCTTCGACTGGCCGGTAGAAGAAGTCATCAATACCTTCCGCGCACAAAAACGCGGCGCTCCGGTCGCCGGCCTGTATGGCTTTGGTTATCGAAAGTCGGCGCTGGGCTTGATCCAGGAATTTTTCATCTTCACCGAGATGCTGGACGGCTACCTCAACGGGCTGGAATGGCTCAAGCAAAAGCGCGACATCCACAGCCTGGTCACCGCGTCATTCACATTGCTACGCTCCCTGCACAACAGAGACATCGTGCACATGGATTTCTGGGCCAACAATGTGATGATCAACCTGGCGCAACCCTCGCTCACCAAGGCCATCGACCTGGAAAACTGCTTCCTTACGCCGACGAATCACATGAGCGAAGTGCTGGGGTTTCAGTTTGGGTTTTATTATCGCCGGGAGGTTTTTCGCTTCGTGATCGAGGAAGAATACGACCGGATGGTAGCGGACGAACTGGCCCACTATGCCGGCGTTGATCGCGAGCGGTTTGACGAGGTGTACGCGGCGAGCAAGCACGAAAATATCAGCCGCCGGGCACGGCGTGAGATTTTCCATAAAGGCACTGTCGTAACGGGCTGACCCCTGTGGCGAGGGCGCTTGCTCCCGCTGGGTTGCGCAGCAGCCCCACTGCTATTCAATCGTCGTGCAACAACCCAGAACCATACTCACCATAACTACTGCCAAGCCCACTGCCGCCGAAATTCATCCTGGCGGCTTTGTTGGGGCTGTGGTCGCCGAATGCTTGGCATCCTCCGGTGAAACAAGGGTCGCTATTCAGGCCGGCTGAGCTCGACGAACAAGCGCTTAACATCAACGTGCCGGTGATCATCACCAGTTTGACGAGGTTGGAAATCATTTTTAGCTCCCTGTGGGCTGGAGGTGTAGGGGCCTCTCTTAAGGAGGATCGTAGACCCCAACAGCACCGGGGATGATGAAACTTTGCAGGGTGACAGGGTGGGTTCAGGTTGCCGCCTTGGGGCAAGGCGGCAGGGTGAGTTGTCAGGCCGCTGGTGCGACTTGCTCCTGGGCTCGGTCGACGAGTAGCGCGCTCAATTCGATCAACTGCTGGATTCCCAGGGCAATGGCGCGTTGGGATTCGTCGAGGTCGAAAGCCAGGGTTGCGGTCATTTGATTGGCGGACGCGAGGTTTTCGGAGGCGTTGGCCAGGAGGGTTTCGGTGTCTATGTTCGGGCTGACGATGAATAGGTTGCCGTTTGGCTGCTCGACAGGAGCATCGTTGTCGGATCGCGGCAGGTGATGATGAATCGCTGGTTGGGCAGCGTGTAGCTTGGCATCAACAGGTACCGTGTTGTGATCCACATAAGGATTGCGTGATTTGTTGGGCATGGGCGAAGCTCCAATATGTTCGGGAGTTAAAACGCCTTAGCAATACGGTCTTCCACCTCCGGCCGCTGGGTTTGCAGCGGCTTGAGGAGGTTAGTCAGGGGAGGTCTGAGCGGCAAGCTGATAAGAACGTGGGAAATTTCTTAGCGAAACACCGGCGGCTCAAATTGGTCTGCTGAATCCTGGCTGCTGAGGGCTTTGCCGGCAGCAGACCAGTTGGCGACAGACTGTCGATTCAACCCAGTGCTCCACGGTGTAAGATGCGCCACAACCCTCCATCATCGAGGCTGCCATGACTGGAATATGCTTGACCCTGCCGGAAGACCTATCCAACTCTCTCGCCGACCTGGTCAAAACCAATGGCCAGACTGCGTCCTACCTGGCGATGGACGTCCTTCGCGACTACATCGAACACGAAAAAACGCTGACCGCTCAGATTGAGCTGGCAGTAAGGGAAGCTGACCAAGGCAAGTTCGCGTCTGATGACCAAGTGGCCGCCATGCGCGCCAGGCGCTGGAGCCGGAATGCGGGTTGAGTGGCTTGAAAAAGCACTCAAAAACCTGGAAGACGAAGCGAACTATATAGCTCTCGAAAATCCAAAAGCCGCTGACGACTTCTCAATCACCAAGCAGTAAAAAGCCGCCTTATCGGCGGCTAATTGTCTTAGGAGTGATCTTCGGCGACTAAGCCTTCAACTCATCTGGTGTGTGCGTCTTTAGCCAATCGGCCAAAGCGGCATTCATTCGCGTTTGCCAGCCCGGCCCGGAAGCCCTGAATCGCTCCAGCACGTCAGCGTCAAAACGAACATTAACGTGCTCTTTAGTGGCTACCGACTTTGGCCGCCCACGCTTTGGCTTGAGCATTTCCTTTGCCTGAGCCTTGCCAAACAACCCAACAAGCACCTCGCTGGCGGGCCTGGCCTTAGCAAAGTCCTCAGCCGACCATTCAGGGTTCGCTGTATCGACTTTCTCAGGACTGGGTTTCTTGGTCATAATTTTTGACCTCCCGTTTGTTGGCTTTACGAAAGCTGATGACGTGGACAGCGTCACCTCGTGGGTGAACACTACGACATGCAGCCGATCCCCTATGTATCCCATCGCTCGGTAACGACACTCGCCGTAGTCGAATCGATCATCTTCCAGGATCAAGCCGTAGACCATTCAAAGTCCCGTACTAACGCAAACGGGAGTCCGCGTTCTTCAACGTTACGAGCGTCTTTGGCTGGGTCATAGGTAATCTGCATGTGATTATCGTAGCCACAATAAATCACCAACACAAGGTGCGCGTCGAAAGCCTACCGAGCGTGTACTCGGGTTACCACCGATGGTTGACTGGCTAGGCTTGAGAACCCGTCGAGTACCTGACATGCATCCCTGATAAACTGCGCCCCATTCGCCCCGCTGACTCAGATTCCCCAATGCCCCTACAAACCGCTCCCCTCTCCCGCCGCTTCTCCGTCGCCCCCATGATGGATTGGACCGACCGCCACTGCCGGTACTTCCTGCGCCTGCTGTCCAAACACACCCTGCTCTACACTGAGATGGTCACCACCGGCGCGATCCTCCACGGCGATCACGAGCGTTTCCTGCGCCACAACGAAGCCGAGCATCCGTTGGCTCTTCAGTTAGGCGGCAGCGTTCCGGCTGATTTGGCCGCCTGCGCTCGCATGGCCGAAGCCGCCGGTTACGACGAAGTGAACCTGAACGTCGGCTGCCCCAGCGACCGTGTTCAGAACAACATGATCGGCGCGATCCTGATGGCGCACCCTGCCCTGGTGGCTGACTGCGTGAAGGCGATGCGCGACGCGGTGTCGATTCCGGTGACGGTGAAGCATCGCATCGGGATCAATGGGCGGGACAGTTATGCCGAGCTGTGTGATTTCGTCGGGACGGTGAAGGACGCCGGTTGCACCAGTTTCACCGTGCATGCGCGGATTGCGATTCTAGAGGGGTTGTCGCCCAAGGAGAACCGGGATATTCCGCCGTTGCGCTATGACGTGGCGGCGCAGTTGAAGCGGGATTTTCCTGAGTTGGAGATTGTGCTGAACGGCGGGATCAAGACGCTGGAGCAGTGCCATGAGCATTTGCAGACGTTTGATGGGGTGATGTTGGGGCGGGAGGCTTATCACAATCCGTATGTGCTGGCGCAGGTGGATCAGCAGGTGTTTGGCAGTGAGGCGCCGGTGATTGGTCGGGCCGAGGTGTTGGCGCAGTTGCGGCCGTATATTGCGCAGCATGTGGCTTCGGGTGGGACGATGCACCATGTAACGCGGCATGTGTTGGGGCTGGGGACGGGGTTTCCGGGGGCTCGCAAGTTTCGGCAGTTGTTGTCGGTGGATATTCATAAGGCGAGTGATCCGTTGGCGTTGCTGGATCAGGCGGGAGAGTTGTTGGAAGGGCGGTAATGAGGGTGTGTCAGTGGGGGAATGAGGTGACTGGACCATTGCTTTCGCGAGCAAGCCCGCTCCCACAGTTGGATTGATGAACATCTGGTAGGTATAGGCGACTGTGCGACCGTCATCGCAGGCAAGCCAGCTCCCACAGGGAACAGTGTTGTGCCTGTGTCATTTGGGTTGAACCTGGCGGCGGTTTTGGCCTCCTATTGAGCAGTACGGCCAGTATTCAAACGGCTGTTTTCAGGTTGTTGCCTTCGCAAACGATCGAACCCATTTGCGCCCTTGAGCGCCTGTCGGCGCTCGGGTAATGTCATCAGACCCACAGGACAGAGCACGCCCATGACTTCCAAGCTGGAACAACTCAAGCAATTCACCACCGTTGTAGCCGATACCGGCGATTTTTCCACACTCGCCAAGCTCAAGCCGCAAGACGCTACCACCAACCCTTCCCTGCTGCTCAAGGCCGCGTCGATTCCAGGCTATGCCAAACTGCTGGACGAGTGCGTGCAGGACTGCAATGGCGACGTAGGTCTGGCCAGCGACCGTTTTGCGGTGGCGGTGGGTCAAGAAATTCTTAAAGTGGTGCCGGGCCGTATTTCCACTGAGGTGGATGCCCGCTTGTCGTTCGATGAAGGCGCGATACTCAAGCGTGCGCACCGCCTGATCGATTTGTACGACAAAGCCGGCGTTAGCCGCGACCGCGTGCTGATCAAGATCGCGTCCACCTGGGAAGGCATCCGCGCGGCGGAGAAGCTGGAAAAAGAAGGCATCCAGACCAACCTGACCTTGCTGTTCTCATTCGCCCAGGCCGTGGCTTGCGCTGAAGCCGGCGTGTTCCTGATCTCGCCGTTCGTGGGCCGTATCTACGACTGGTACAAGAAGGCCAATGGCAACGACTACACCGGTTCCGATGATCCGGGTGTGCAGTCGGTAACGCGCATCTACAACTACTACAAGGCTAACGGCTACAAGACCGTGGTGATGGGTGCGAGCTTCCGTAACCTGAGCCAGATCGAAGAGCTGGCGGGGTGCGATCGCCTAACCATCAGCCCGGACCTGCTGGAGAAGTTGGCGGCGGATGAAGGCAAGCTCGAGCGTAAGCTGTCGCCTGGGCATGCTGGCGAGGCCCGTGTGCATTTGACTGAAGCGCAGTTCCGTTGGGAGTCCAACGAGGATGCGATGGCGACCGAGAAGCTGGCGGAGGGGATTCGTCAGTTTGCTCGGGATCAGGAGAAGCTGGAGGCGTTGTTGTCGGCCAAGCTGTAAGACAGATGGCGGCAAAAAGGGCGGTACCCTTGCGGGTGCCGCCCTTTTTTGTGCTCGCTGATCTCAAGCCAGTCACAGTTCAAAATGTGGGAGCTGGCTTGCCTGCGATAGCGGTGGGTCAGTAATGAGTAGGTGGCTGACATACCGCTATCGCAGGCAAGCCAGCTCCCACAGTTGGAATGTATTCCAACTGTGGGATCAGTGGCGTTCCAGGGCGTTGACGAGGTCGTGGAAGGCTTCCCGGTTGGACTCGTTCAAGCCCATCAAAATCTTGTGAGCCTCCAGCACTTTGACCCGCACGATTTCCTCGGACTGGTCTTGCGAAGGCAGATCGGTCAGGCATTCCGGGCACGGGATCGGGCGGTCAACGATGTTGAACACTTGGTCAAAACCCATGGACTGCAACAGACGGGTGATGTCTTCGTGGGTGGTGACAACGGTCGGCAACAGGCCAACCTTCTGCCGGGACAGGATGGACAACTTGGCCAGCAAGCCAAGGGTGGTGCTGTCGATGCTGCGGGTTTCGGTCAGATCGATCACGATCGCCGAGAAGTTCAGCGCTGTGAAAATCCGCTCAATCGTCGCATCCAGCGCCGAACACAGGGTCAGGCGCACTTCACCGACAAATTTCAGGACGAAAGTCCCGTCTTGCTCGGCGAATTGGATTCTTCCGGTACTCATCAAAGATTCCTGCTCAACACCAATAGGGCGATATCATCCGGCATCTCCCCTAGCGTGGCCAATCCAAAAACCTGCCGCAGGCCATCCAGGCTGCCGCCCGCCGACTTGACCTTTTGGGGCAAGGCGGCTTCTTTCTCTTTAAGTGTAGGCTCTGGAAGCAGGTCCAGGATGCCGTCGGACATCAGCGTCAGGCTGAACGTCGGCGGCAGCTCCAGGATGTGGTCTTCGTAGGTGGCTTCATTGAACAAGCCTACGGGCAGGCCACGCCCTTCCAGGTAACGCACACTGTCAGGAGTGTATAAAACAGGCATCGGCAGGTGACCGCCGATGCTGTAGGTCAACAGACCGGTTTCTTCGTCGATCACGCCGCCGACCATCGTTACGTGCTTGCCCAGCTTGCAGCTGATCAGGCCTCGGTTGATGTGGCCCAGCACTTGCGACGGGGTGAACTCCGGCAAGGTGCCATTGCGCTTGGACTCGAACAACAGCCGCGTGGTCATGAACTTCAACAACACGGTAACAAAAGCAGAGGATGCGCCGTGGCCGGACACGTCAGCCAGGTAGAAGGCGACACGCCGTTCATCCACGCGGAAATAATCGACAAAGTCTCCCGACAGGTACAGCGACGGGATGATCTGGTGGGCAAACTGGAATTCGTCGATGGTCCAGGGGCTCACCGGCAGCATGTTCATCTGCACTTGGCGACCGGCGTTCTGGTCTTCCTGGAGCAGGTTGAGGCTGGCCTCGAGTTCGCGGTTGGCGGTTTCGAGCTTTTCGCGGTAGCGCTGGTTCTCCACCATCAGCCGTGCACGATCCAGGGCACGGCGCACCGAATGCTCCAGCACCGCCAGGTCTTCCAGGGGTTTGATCAGGTAGTCGGCGGCACCCAGGCGCAAGGCCTCGACGGCATCGTTCATCACGCCGGCACCGGACACAACGATCACCGGCATCTCGGGGGCGAGCTCGGTTACCTGGCGAATCAGCTCAAGGCCGCCCATCTGGGGCATGCGCAGGTCGCAGATCACAAGGTCGGGCTGGTCGCGCTCGAATACCTGGAGACCCTGTTGGCCATTACTGGCCTGCAGGACGCTGAAGCCACTGTCTTCCAAATAGGCCGCGAGGCTCGCGCGCACTACTTCGTCGTCATCGATTATCAGCAGCGTGGCACTGGTTTTCTGCATGTGGGCAAACGGCGCCAGAATTAGGTTGGCGTAGGCGGCTCGGCAATGGCCGGGCGCACGTACTGGATTCGCTTTCTAGCCTCTCTGTCCTACAAAGCATTGGGATTTCGCCCATGCACAACGGTAAAGCAGAGGTGCCCTTCTAAGGCGCAGACGGTACTCCCATCCGTGAGGGGTTTCAAGCTCATGCCGATGGTCGCCGGGCGTCTTTACACCGCAAATCACCGGGAGTTATAAGAACAGGCACGACCACAACGCAAAGTAAGGATGGAGCCATAGCGATCGCGCACAAAAAAGGCGACCACTGGGGTCGCCTTTTTCATTTCAAAACGTCACGGCCTAAAAGTCGTCGACGACCTTGCCATCCTTGACCTTGAACTCGCGGTTCTGCAGGTAGGCGTTGCGGATAAAGGTGTATTTGTCACCGGTGATCAGCTTCTCGCTGTCGAGCAGGCTGGCGCGGGTGTCAACGAGGTTGAGGCCCATGACACTATTGCGCAGGGACACATCGTCCATGTAACGGTACGGCTGAGTGTAGCTGTCCACGTACTTGGAGGGCGCATCACGCAAGGTGCTTGGGCCCAGCAACGGCAGCATCACGTAAGGGCCGCTGCCCACGCCCCAGTAACCGAGGGTCTGGCCGAAGTCTTCATCGCTGCGTTGCAGCCCCATTTTAGTGCCTACATCGATAAAGCCCAGTACGCCGAATGTGGTGTTGACCAGCAAACGGGCAGTGTCGACGCCGGCATTGTGGGGCTTGAGCTGCAGCACGTTGTTGGCCAGGTTGCCGACATCGCCGATATTGCGGAAGAAGTTGTGGATGCCATCTTCGACAAACTGCGGAGTGATCCACTCGTAGCCTTGAGCCAATGGCTTGAGGGCATAGGTGTCAACGGTGTCGTTGAAGGTAAAGATCGGGCGGTTGACGCTTTCCCACGGGTC
The DNA here is from genome assembly GCF_014268345.1 of Pseudomonas sp. SWRI18. Taxonomy (NCBI): domain Bacteria; kingdom Pseudomonadati; phylum Pseudomonadota; class Gammaproteobacteria; order Pseudomonadales; family Pseudomonadaceae; genus Pseudomonas; species Pseudomonas sp. SWRI18. The sequence continues at coordinate 38,509 of NZ_JACCQQ010000018.1, read as the reverse complement.
GTCTTCCGGGGCTGCTTGGGCGGCGAACGGCGCCAGCAGGACAGTGGCACACACCGATAGCTGAGCGAAACAGTGGCTCCAGCGCATAGCTTTTGCTCCTTGAATAGTCTGTCATGGGCGCTATGCCCTGAATAAGGCCTGCAGTATATGACGGAAGTCGCCAATTAGGCATCTTCCGGGAACTGTCGCACCCGAAATGCACAAAATTCCTACAAATAATAATACTGTCATCGACTTGTCATGCCGGACCGATAGCGTTGGAGCTATTTCAGGGATGCCGACATGCCTCACGCCGAAACAGCCATCGCCAACGCTCCCGCCTTGACTGCCGTTCTGTTTGGCCTGAGTGGCTGCCTGGTGGACTTCGGTTCCCGGGCGCGCACCGATTCGCCCGCGCCCGACTCCCAGGCCACCCCGGGCGCGCTGAAGATCCTGCGCAGCCTGAAGGAGCAAGGCGTGCCCTGCGCCTGGCTGGATGAACTGCCTCCCTCTATCACGACGCCCCTGGCCGCCACGCTGCCGGCCTGGGTCAAGGCGGCATCGCCCTCCTCCATTCGTTGGCCGGCGCCCCACGCCTGCTGGCAAGCCTTGATGGAGCTGAACATCGAACGCCTGGAAGGCTGCGTACTGGTCAGCGGCGAACCACGCCTGCTGCAATCAGGCCTCAATGCCGGGTTGTGGACCATCGGCCTGGCCTCCTGCGGCTCGCTGTGCGGCCTGGCACCCGAGCCATGGCAGGCGCTGAGCGAACAGGAGCGCGAGCGCAAGCGCGGCAAGGCCACCGTTGCCTTGTATGGGTTGGGCGTGCATTCGGTGATCGATCACCTGGGCGAACTCGGCACATGCCTGGCCGACATCAGCCTGCGCCAGCTCAAAGGCGAGAAGCCCTGACACGGATCATGCACAGTTGCCGCCGGTGGATTAATCTACTGGTCAGTCCGTAGACCTTTCTCGGCGTGCCGCGGTCTATGCCAGTGCCTATTGATAAGAAGGAAGACATCATGCCTGATCGCAAAAAACTTGAAGAACAGGTCGAGATCCTGCGCGGGCAGTTGGAACAGGAACCGCCGCTGCCTGCCGAAAAACGTGAAGCGCTGGAAGCCTTGATTGCCAAGTTTGAAGTGCAACTTGAATTGGAGCCGGCCACCCAGTCACCCAGTATTTCGGACGATGTGAATCAAGCTGCAATAGAGTTCGACGCTGAACACCCGGTCATTTCCGGGACATTGCGCAATATCATGAACACGCTGGGTAGCATGGGGATTTAACACAATCCCTCGCCAAGCACAGAACCAAAATGTGGGAGCGGGCTTGCTCGCGAATGCAGGGTGCCAGTCACTGGATGCTTAACTGACACACCGCATTCGCGAGCAAGCCCGCTCCCACATTTGGTTTGCGTGAAGGCTACTGGCGGGCCAGGCGTACGTTTTGGAACGCCCTATCTTCCGTACTGCGATATGGGTTGATATCCAAGCCGCCCCGCCGCACATACCGCGCATACACCGTCAGTTTCTCCGGTTTCAGCAGGCGCTGTAAATCCAGGAAGATGCGCTCCACGCACTGCTCGTGGAAGTCCGAGTGCTGGCGAAAGCTCACGATATATTCCAGCAGGCTGGCGTGATCCAGCGCTGAGCCGCGGTATTCCACTACCACACTGCCCCAATCCGGCTGACTGGTCACTGGGCAGTTGGACTTGAGCAGATGACTGTGCACGCTCTCCTCGATAATGCGCGAGTCATCGCAGCGCAGCAGTTCCGGACGCGGGTGTTCGTAGTTGCTGACGCTGATATCCAGCGCGTCAATGCACACGCCCGGCAACGCCATCACGCCTTCGGCTTCGACCTCGGCCAGGCTGCGGATGCGCACACTCACCGGTTTACCGGCAGCGGCGCTGAGGTCGGTACGCAGGGTGGCTTCAAGGCTGGCCGTAGCGGCGAACGCGGTCTGGTTCAGCGAGTTGAGGTAGAGCTTGAACGACTTGGACTCGATGATGTTCGGCGAGTCGGCCGGGATGCAGAACTCACCGATGGCCACCACCGGCTTGCCCGACGGCAGCAGCCAGGACAGTTCGAAGCAGTTCCAGAAATCCACGCCCTTGTAAGGCAGGGTCTCGGCGCTCAGGCCCAGCTCGGCCCATTTGGCGGCACGCGGGATCGGAAACAGCAACGAAGGGGTGTAAGTGGAGATGTATTCACTGGACTTGCCCAGCGGCGAATGTTCGGCTGCGGGATGCATGGCGGAAACCTGGCTGAATAAAACCGCGCCAGTCTACCAGCCTTTGCCCCCGCGCCTAAGCACCGGTGGATCAATCGACATTGAGCTTGCCGACCATGCCCGCCTGGTAATGCCCCGGCAGGTTGCAGGCAAACTCCAGGCCCGTAGCCTTGGCGAACGTCCAGGTCAGCTCGGCGGTTTTGCCGGGCTCGACCAGGACACTGTTGGGATCATCGTGTTTCATTGCACCATGGCCCATGGCGCTGTGGTCCATCGCGCCCATGCCGGTGGCGGTGAGCATGCCACTGGCTTGCATCTTTAACATTTCCTTCTGGTGTTCGGCATGCATCGCCGCGTCGCCCAGGTTGAATTCGTGAAGCAACCGGCCTTTGTTGACCAGGACAAAGCGCACGGTCTCGCCGTCTTTTACATTCACGGAGTTGGGCGAAAAAGCGATGTCCTGCAGTGTCACTTCCACGCTGCGCGTGGCTTTGTTGGCCGGCGCCGGTTGGCCGAACGCATAGGCGTGGGCGGCATCAGCCAGCGCATCGACGCTCAATGCCGACAAGCAAACCGCCAATAACAGAGGGGTACGCAATGCCATCTCTTTTCTCCAAAAATGTATATGACTGGCGAAGGAACCACTGTAGTGAGCGGGCTTGTCGAATCGTCGCACCGCCCGCGCTGGGTGGCGGAGCCGCCCCAAACCAGGCGACCGGGGTCTAGCTGGAGGGCTGCGGGTGTCTTTATTGGGGCGGCTTCGCCACCCGGCGCGGGGCAAGCCCGCTCACTACAATTGTGGATACCTCAGAGCTTACGAATATCTCAAAGCATGCGCCGGCTCAATCTTCGCCGCCCGGTACGCCGGATAAATCGTCGCCAGGAAGCTCAGCACAAACCCGGCCGAACAAATCAGCAACACATCCCCACCTTGCAGTTCAGAAGGCAGGTTGCTGACAAAATATACGTCCGAACTGAAGATATGCTGCCCGGTGACCCGCTCCACCCAGCCCACCAACTCACTCACGTTCAGCGCCGCGATCACGCCCAATATACCGCCGATCAAGGTGCCGACGACGCCAATCACCGTGCCCTGCACCATGAAGATCGCCATGATCTGCCGTGGCGTGGCGCCGATGGTGCGCAGGATCGCGATGTCCGCGCCCTTGTCGTTCACCACCATGATCAAGGTCGCAATGATGTTGAACGCGGCCACGGCGACGATCATCAGCAACAGCAGGCCGATCATGGTCTTTTCCATCTTCATCGCGCTGAACAGGCTGCCCTGGGTGTGGGTCCAGTCATCGGGCTTGTAGCCTGCGCCCAGGCTGGCGGCGATATCCGCCGAGACCTTGGGCGCCGCGTACAAGTCCTTGACCGCCAGGCGCACGCTTTGTACCTGGTTCGGCTGCCAATGTTGAATCTCTGCCGCGTCGGCCATGTGGATCAGGGCCATCGAGCCATCCAGCTCGGCGCCGACCTTGAAGATACCCACCACGTTCAAGCGCTGCATGCGCGGCGTGATACCGCCGGGTGCGCTGCTCAGTTCCGGCACGATCAGGGTCAGCTTGTCGCCCACGTTAAGGCGAAAGCGTCGCGCGGTGATTTCGCCGACCACCACGCCGAACTCGCCGGGCTTGAGGTCATCGAGTTTGCCTCGCACGATGTGCTGGGCCACGATCGACACCTTGCCTTCCTGGGCCGGGTCGACACCGCTGATTTCAATCGGCTGCATCGCACCCTTGTAGGAGAACATACCGTCCATCTGCGTGAAGGGCACTGCGGCGGTCACTTGCGGATTTTTCATCGCGGCGGCGGCCACCGGCTGCCAATCGTCGATCGGGTTTACGCCGACGATGGTGGCGTGGGGCACCATGCCGAGGATGCGCGAACTCATTTCGCGCTGGAAGCCGTTCATCACCGACAGCACCACGATCATCGCCAACACGCCCAGGGCGAGGCCGATCATCGAGGTCATCGAGATAAACGAAACAAAACGGTTGCGGCGCTTGGCGCGGGTATAGCGCGTGCCGATGAAAATCGATAACGGTCTGAACATTCGCGGGCACCGTTGGAAAAAATAGAAAAACCCGGCGTCAACCGCCGGGCTTGAAACGGGTCAGATGGCGACCAGATGACCTTCCTGCAGGTGCAACACGCGGTCCATCTGCCGGGCCATGCTCATGTCATGGGTCACCACCAGGAACGCGGTGCGCATCTGGGTGCTCAACTCCAACATCAAGTCCTTGATGCCTTGGGCGGTGTGGGAGTCGAGGTTGCCGGTGGGCTCATCGAGCATCACCAGGCCCGGGTTGTTCACCAAGGCACGGGCGATGGCCACACGCTGACGCTCGCCGCCGGACAATTCGGCCGGCTTGTGCTCCAGGCGATGGCCCAGGCCGACGCGCTCCAGCAAGGCTTTGGCACGCTGGCGGGCTTCAGGGATCGCGGTCTTGCCGATCAGCAACGGCATGCACACGTTTTCCAGGGCGGTGAATTCCGGCAGCAGGTGATGGAACTGGTACACAAAACCGAGCGAACGGTTGCGCAACTGGCCACGGGCCTTTTCGTTCAGGGCCGACAGTTCTTCACCGGCCAGCCACACGCTACCCTGGGACGGCGTATCAAGGCCGCCCAGCAGGTTCAGCAAGGTACTTTTGCCGGAACCGGAACTGCCGACGATCGCAACGCGCTCGCCAGGGTGCAGTTCAAGTTGCAGGTTGGACAGCACCACCACCGACTCCGGGCCTTCCTCGTAGGATTTGCCCAGGTTGCGGCAGCTCAGGATTGCTTTTTCACTCATGCCCGATTCACTCATAACGTAAGGCCTGTGCTGGCTGGGTACGTGCCGCGCGCCAGGCTGGATACAGGGTGGCAAGGAAACTCAGGACCAACGCCGCGCCGCCTACCATCAACACGTCCTGGGCCTGAACCTGGGACGGCAAGTAGTCGATGAAGTAGACGTCGGCGTTGAGAAACTTGTGGCCGATCACTTTCTCAAGCAAAGCAATCGCGGCACTGACGTTCAGCGCGGCCAGAATTCCCACGGCGGTGCCGATCAAGGTGCCGACCACGCCGATCACCGTGCCTTGCACCATGAAGATCGCCATGATCTGCCCCGGCGTGGCGCCTAGGGTGCGCAGGATGGCGATATCGCCCTTCTTGTCGTTCACCACCATCACCAGCGTGGAGATGATGTTGAACGCAGCAACCGCGACGATCAGCAGCAACAGCAGGCCGATCATGGCTTTTTCCATGCGGATGGCCTGGTACAGGTTGCCATGGGTACGTGTCCAGTCGCGGGCGTAGTACTGGGATTCGCCCAGGTGCTGGGCGATTTCCCAGGCGCCGCGCGGTGCGTCGAACAGGTCGTTGAACTTCAGGCGCAGGCCCTGCACCTGGTCCGGCTGCCAGCGATGCAGGCGCGCCAGGTCGGTGAGGTTGGTCAGGCCCAGGTAGCCGTCGATCTCGCCGGCGCCGACATGGAAGATGCCGACCACGGTAAAGCGCTTCATGCGCGGGAACATGCCGGCCGGGGTCACGGTGACCTCCGGCGCGACAAAGGTCAGCTTGTCGCCCATGCCCACGCCGAGCTTGGCCGCGGCCTTGTCGCCGATGACGATGCCGAAGCTGCCCGGCGCAAGGTCATCGATCTTGCCCTGCAACATGAACTTGTCGATGATCGAGACATTGCGCTCCTGGGCCGGATCGATGGCATTGAGCAGGATCTTCTGCACCTTGCCGTCGTTGGTCAGCAGCCCCTGCATCTGGGTGAACGGCGCCACGGCCAGCACCTTGGGGTTCTGCTTGACCTTGTCGGCCAGGCTTTGCCAGTCGCTGATGGGCGCATCGCCTTCGATGGTCGCGTGGGGCACCATGCCCAGCACGCGGGTGCGCATCTCATGATCGAAGCCGTTCATCACCGACAGCACTACGATCATCACGACCACGCCCAAGGCGAGCCCGATCATCGAGGTCAGGGAAATGAACGACACAAAATGATTGCGACGCTTTGCACGGGTATAACGCGTGCCGATAAATACGAAGAGAGGTCTGAACATGTCGGGGCTTGTTCGGAGGAAAAGAAGACGTCCCGGTGGCGGGGTCTGGTAAGCAGCTTTACACTCAGACCATTACCGTAACCTGGGGTTCGCCATGTCGACATTAGATGAAGAAGAGCGCCGCGAATACTACCGTATCGACGACATGATCGCACTCCAAATCAAAAGCCTGTCTGCCCCCGAAGCGGCGAGCAAGGAAGTGTTGCTCGATGATTCGCCGCTGTTCAACCTGCTCAGCGAATTGCACTTGAGCGAATTCGAAGCCCAGCACCTGCTGCGCCAGCTCAGCGAGAAGGATCGCACCCTCGCCGCCTTCCTGCGCGTGCAGAACAAACGCCTGGACCTGCTCAGCCAGATCATGGCGCGCGGCCTGCTGGACGAAGTCGGCGCGCCGCAGCCGGTGATCATTTCCGAGGGCGGTATCGACTTCCAACACGCCACCTCCCTGGCGGTGGGCGCACACCTGGCGGTCAAGCTGGTGCTGATGCCCCAGGCGCTCGGCCTGCTGTTGCGCGCGCGCGTCACTCATTGCGATGCCAAGGGCGACGGCTTTGACGTGGGCACGGAATTCGAATCCATGACCGATGCCCAACGCCAGCTGCTGGCGCGCTACATTCTGCAGAAACAGGCCCAGGAACGCCGCCTGGCGCGAGAACAAAGCGACGATCTCTGAATGCGTATTCACGACGCCAGCCATCCTGGCGCATAGGAGCAACTGTGACCCTGATCTACGGCCACCGCGGTGCCAAAGGCGAAGCACCGGAAAACACCCTGACCAGCTTCAAGGAGTGCCTCAAGCACGGTGTACGCCGTTGCGAACTGGACCTGCACTTGTCCATGGACGGCGAGCTGATGGTCATCCACGACCCGACCCTCAAGCGCACCGCCGACCGGCGCGGCAAAGTCGTTGAGTACTCAGCGGCGGATCTGGTGAAGATGGACGCGCGCAAGGGTGGCCCAGGCTGGGTCCAGCCCTGCCCGATCCCGTGCCTGGAGGAGTTGTTCGAAAAATGCGACTTCGATCACTGGCAACTGGAAGTCAAAAGCGCCTCGCGCACCCGCGCCGCCACCACTGTATTGGCAATCCGCGAGATGGCCGTGCGCTTTGGCCTGATGGACAAAGTCACCGTCACCTCAAGTTCGCGGGAAGTGCTGAAAGCGGCGATTGAACTCACCCCCGACCTGTCACGTGGCCTGGTCGCCGAATATGCCTGGCTCGACCCACTGAAGGTCGCGCAGAACTATGGCTGTGAGTACTTGGCGTTGAACTGGACGTTGTGCACCCCCGAGCGCCTGCAAAAAGCCCAGCGCCAGGGTTTGCACGTGTCCGTATGGACCGTCAACGAACCTGCGCTGATGCGCAGGCTCGCCGACTTCGGCGTAGATAGCCTGATTACAGACTTTCCCGGTTTGGCCACTGCCACCCTCGGGAATTACTGAAATCGGTCTCCCCGGCCGGCTCAGGCCACCGGCCGGAGCCGCTCAAAAAAGCCGGTTGAGGCCGTCGTAGGCTGCTACCCGATAGGCTTCGGCCATGGTCGGGTAGTTGAAAGTGGTGTTGACGAAATACTTGAGCGTATTGAGTTCACCCGGCTGGTTCATGATCGCCTGGCCAATGTGCACGATCTCCGAGGCCTGGTAGCCGAAGCAATGTACGCCGAGCACTTCCAGGGTTTCGCGGTGGAACAGGATCTTCAGCATGCCTTGCGGCTCGCCGGCGATCTGCGCACGCGCCATGCTCTTGAAGAATGCCTTGCCCACTTCGTAAGGCACCTTGGCCTTGGTCAGTTCGTTCTCGTTCTTGCCGATCGAGCTGATCTCGGGAATCGTGTAGATCCCGGTCGGCACGTCGTTCACGTAGCGCCAGCTGCCGTTGTCGATGATGCTACCGGCCGCCGAACGGCCCTGGTCATGGGCGGCGCTGGCCAGGCTCGGCCAGCCGATCACGTCGCCGGCGCCGTAGATGTTCGCCACGCAGGTGCGGTAGTTCTCGTCCACTTCGATCTGGCCACGGCTGTTGACCTTGACCCCGATGTTTTCCATGCCCAGCTTGTCGGTGTTGCCGGTACGGCCGTTGCACCACAGCAAGGCGTCGGCCTTGATCTTCTTGCCGGACTTGAGGTGCAGGATCACACCGTTATCCAGCCCCTCGACCCGCTCGTATTCTTCGTTGTGGCGCACGGTGATGTTGTTGTTGCTGAAGTGGTAGCTCAACGCCTGGGAAATTTCCGAGTCGAGGAAGCTCAGCAACTGGTCGCGGTTATCCACCAGCTCCACCAGTACACCCAGGCCGCTGAAGATCGAGGCGTATTCACAGCCGATCACGCCGGCGCCATAGATGATCAGTTTGCGCGGGGTGTGGCCCAGGCTCAGGATGGTGTCGCTATCGTAGATGCGCGGGTGATGGAAATCGATGTCTGCCGGGCGATACGGGCGCGAACCGGTGGCGATGATGATGTGCTTGGCCACCAGCTTTTCGACCACGCCGTTGGGGCAGACCACTTCGATGGTCTGCTCGTCGGCGAAGCTGCCGGTGCCGAAGAACAGGTCGACGCGGTTACGGGCGTAGTAACCGGTACGCGACGCGACTTGCTTGGAGATGACTTTTTCGGCGCTTTTCAACACATCCGGAAACGAAAACCAGCGCGGCTCACCGATGGCCCGGAACATCGGGTTGGTGTTGAACTGCATGATCTGGCGCACGGAATGACGCAAGGCCTTGGACGGGATGGTACCCAAGTGGGTGCAGTTACCGCCGACCTGGCGACGGCTATCGACCATCGCCACCTTGCGCCCCGCCTTGGCGGCATTCATCGCCGCACCTTCTCCAGCCGGGCCGGAACCCAGTACCACCACGTCGTAGTTGTAGACAGCCATGCGTACTCCTCAGAACAGGCCAGGCGTACGGTTGGACGCCGGGCTAAATCATGCCGCGGCCAGCGGGCATGAAGGACAATTTGGCTCAAGTGTGTGAACCGGGGCACAGTCTATATAAGGCTCAACGCCGCGCACATTAACCCTTGGTCGCGTCGTAGGCCAGTCCATCCTGCTGGAAATAGATGCGACAGTCACCTATGCATCGACTGCACCACCGCCTTCGCGGGCAAGCCCGCTCCCACATTCGACCGCGTTTCTTCAGGATGTACTCGGTCAAATGTGGGAGCGGGCTTGCTCGCGAAGAGGCCGGCCGGGGCAACACAAATCCCCAGCCATGAAAAAGCCCCGAACCAGTCGGGGCTTCTCATTTACCACTGATACTTAGCGCGGAAACGCCGGCGGGTTGACCCCAGCCATGTCTTCCATCACACGCACCACCTGGCAGCTGTAACCGAACTCGTTGTCGTACCACACGTACAGCACAACGCGGTTGTCCTGGCTGATGGTCGCTTCGGCGTCCACTACACCGGCGTGGCGCGAGCCCACGAAGTCGGTGGACACCACCTCCTGCGAATTGACGAAGTCGATCTGCTTGTGCAGATCGGAGTGCAGCGCCATGTAGCGCAGGTACTCGTTCATCTCTTCACGGGTGGCGGCTGTCTCAAGGTTCAGGTTGAGAATGGCCATCGACACGTTAGGCGTCGGTACGCGGATCGCGTTGCCGGTCAGCTTGCCGGCCAGCTCAGGCAGGGCCTTGGCGGCAGCGGTGGCGGCTCCGGTCTCGGTGATCACCATGTTCAACGCAGCGCTGCGACCACGGCGGTCGCCCTTGTGGAAGTTGTCGATCAGGTTCTGGTCGTTGGTGTACGAGTGAACGGTTTCGACGTGGCCGTTGACGATGCCGAACTTGTCATTCACGGCCTTGAGCACCGGCACGATGGCGTTGGTGGTGCAGGACGCGGCGGACACGATCTTGTCGTCAGCGGTGATTTCAGCGTGGTTGATGCCGTGCACGATGTTCTTGAGCTTGCCCTTGCCAGGCGCGGTCAGGACAACGCGGTCGACACCCGGGCAGGCCAGGTGCTGGCCCAGGCCTTCGGCGTCACGCCAAACACCGGTGTTGTCCACCAGCAGGGCGTCCTTGATGCCGTACTGGGTGTAATCCACCTCGGACGGGTTCTTCGCGTAGATCACCTGGATCAGGTTACCGTTGGCGGTGATGGTGTTGTTTTCTTCGTCGATGGTGATAGTGCCATTGAACGAACCGTGCACCGAGTCGCGGCGCAACAGGCTGGCGCGCTTGGTCAGGTCGTTCTCGGCGCCTTTGCGCACCACGATGGCACGCAGGCGCAGGCCGTCGCCGCCGCCGGTTTTTTCGATCAGGATGCGCGCCAGCAGGCGGCCGATACGACCGAAGCCATACAGGACCACGTCGGTGCCCTTACGGGCGGCGGCGCTTTGCTGGCCAACCACATCAGCCATTTCTTCACGCACGAACTGCTCGGCGCTACGGCCGGCGCCTTCCTGGCGGAATTTATAAGCCAGCTTGCCCAGGTCGACCGAAGCCGCGCCGAGCTTGAGCTCGCTCATGGCCTTGAGCAGTGGGAATGTTTCGTGGACGGAGAGTTCGCTGTCGTCGGCGGAACGGTGACGCGCAAAGCGGTGTGCTTTGAGAATCGCGATGACGGACTGGTTGATCAGGCTGCGGCCATAGATCGAGCTCACCACATTGTTATTGCGGTACAGCTGACCGATGAGCGGGATCATCGCTTCTGCGAGTGCTTCACGGTCGATCCATTCACCAAGACACTGGTCGGGCTTCTGAGTCACGGTAACCTTCCACATGTAGGGGCTGAAAAAAGGGGCTACATTATGTCGTCCGACTGCCGGTTGAGCAATGCGCAACGACCAACAAAAAGCCCTTGCCAAAAAATACCACCCCGCTGCAGCCCAGCAAATACGCGGGTTCCAGAAGGCCATCAGTTTGGCCGGCCGGCCAACTTGTCTGTAACACTCCAAAACAATCGCGTCTTTTGGCACTACATATTGAGTCAAAACACGCCTTTGTTTGTCTTAGCCACTACATTTCCTACAAACCGCATTAGGCACAGTCAGCAACTGACAGGCGGCACCTCTGGCCGTTACAATTACCGACTTTGTCGCAACGCTTGGAGCTCAACCTTCCGTGCCCGTTCTGCGTCTACCGCTACTCCCTGCCGCGGCAGGTAAACAGCATTGGGGCAATCTGCCCGGTGCCGCCCTGAGCCTGGCCATTGCCGAGGCTGCCAGCGCAGCCAAGCGCTTTACCCTGCTGCTCACCGCCGACAGCCAAAGCGCCGAACGGTTGGAGCAGGAGCTGAGCTTCTTCGCCCCCGATTTGCCGGTGCTGCATTTCCCCGACTGGGAAACCCTGCCCTACGACCTGTTCTCGCCGCACCAGGACATCATTTCCCAGCGCATCGCCAGCCTGTACCGCTTGCCGGAACTGGCCCACGGCGTGCTGGTGGTGCCGATTACCACGGCCCTGCACCGCCTGGCGCCGACCAAGTTCCTGCTGGGCAGCAGCCTGGTGCTGGATATCGGCCAGAAGCTCGACGTCGAGCAGATGCGCATGCGCCTTGAAGCCAGCGGCTACCGCTGCGTCGACACGGTGTACGAGCACGGCGAATTCGCGGTGCGCGGTGCGCTGATCGATTTATTCCCCATGGGCAGCAAATTGCCCTACCGCATCGACCTGTTCGATGACGAAATCGAGACCCTGCGCACCTTCGACCCGGAAAACCAGCGTTCCATCGACAAGGTGGAGTCGGTCAAGCTGCTGCCGGCCCGTGAATTCCCGCTGCAAAAAGACGCGGTCACGCGCTTCAAGGCACGCTTTCGCGAGCGCTTCGACGTGGACTTCCGTCGCTGCCCGATCTTTCAGGACCTGAGCAGCGGGATTACACCGGCCGGTATCGAGTACTACCTGCCGCTGTTCTTCGACGAAACCTCCACCCTGTTCGACTACCTGCCCCAGGACACCCAAGTATTCTCGCTGCCCGGTATCGAACAGGCCGCGGAAAACTTCTGGAACGACGTGCGTAACCGCTACGAAGAACGCCGCGTCGATCCGTCCCGTCCTTTATTGCCGCCGGCCGAGCTGTTCCTGCCGGTGGAAGATTGCTTCGCACGCCTGAAAAACTGGCCGCGGGTGGTCGCCAGCCAGCAGGACGTGGACGCAGGCGGCGGCCGCGAACGCTTTCCGGCGGCGACGCTGCCGGACCTGGCGATCCAAGCCAAGGCCACGCAACCGCTGGAAGCGCTGTCCAACTTCCTCGGCGACTTCCCCGGCCGCGTGCTGTTTACCGCCGAATCCGCCGGTCGTCGCGAAGTGCTGCTGGAACTGCTCGAACGCCTGAAGCTGCGACCGAAGACCGTCGACAGCTGGCCGGATTTTGTAAAAAGCAAAGAGCGCCTGGCAATCACCATCGCACCGCTCGATGAAGGCCTGCTGCTGGACGACCCGGCCCTGGCGCTGATCGCCGAAAGCCCGCTGTTCGGCCAGCGCGTGATGCAGCGCCGACGCCGCGAAAAACGCGCCGACGCCAACAACGACGCCGTGATCAAGAACCTCACCGAACTGCGCGAAGGCGCGCCGGTAGTGCATATCGACCATGGCGTGGGCCGCTACCTGGGCTTGCAAACCCTGGAGATCGACAACCAGGCGGCCGAATTCCTCACCATGGAATACGCCGAGGGCGCCAAGCTCTACGTGCCGGTGGCCAGCCTGCACCTGATCGCGCGCTACACCGGCAGCGACGACGCCCTGGCGCCGTTGCACCGCCTGGGTTCCGAGACCTGGCAGAAAGCCAAGCGCAAGGCCGCCGAGCAGGTGCGCGACGTCGCCGCCGAACTGCTCGACATCTACGCCCGCCGCGCCGCTCGCGAAGGTTATGCGTTCGCCGACCCGAAAGCCGACTACGCCACCTTCAGCGCCGGCTTCGCGTTCGAAGAAACCCCGGATCAGCAAACCACCATCGAAGCCGTGCGCGCCGACATGCTCGCGCCCAAGCCGATGGACCGCCTGGTCTGCGGCGACGTGGGCTTCGGCAAGACCGAAGTGGCGATGCGCGCCGCCTTCATCGCGGTGCACGGCGGCAAGCAAGTGGCGATCCTGGTGCCGACCACCCTGCTCGCCCAGCAGCACTACAACAGCTTCCGCGACCGCTTTGCCGATTGGCCGGTGAGCGTGGAAGTGATGAGCCGGTTCAAGTCCGCCAAGGAAGTGAACGCCGCCGTCGCTGATCTGGCGGAAGGCAAGATCGACATCGTCATCGGCACCCACAAGCTGTTGTCGGACGATGTGAAGATCAAGAACCTCGGCCTGGTGATCATCGACGAAGAACACCGCTTCGGCGTGCGTCAAAAAGAACAGCTGAAAAACCTGCGCAGCGAAGTCGACATTCTGACGCTGACCGCCACGCCGATCCCACGCACGCTGAACATGGCCGTGTCGGGCATGCGCGACCTGTCGATCATCGCCACGCCGCCGGCGCGGCGCTTGTCGGTGCGCACCTTCGTGATGGAGCAGAACAAAAGCACGGTCAAGGAAGCGTTGCTGCGTGAACTGCTGCGCGGCGGCCAGGTGTACTACCTGCACAACGACGTGAAGACCATCGAAAAATGCGCCGCCGACCTCGCCGAACTGGTGCCCGAAGCGCGTATCGCCATCGGCCACGGGCAGATGCGCGAGCGTGAACTCGAACAGGTGATGAGCGACTTCTACCACAAGCGCTTCAACGTGCTGATAGCCTCGACCATCATCGAGACCGGCATCGACGTGCCGAGCGCCAACACCATCATCATCGAGCGCGCCGACAAGTTCGGCCTGGCCCAGTTGCACCAGTTGCGCGGCCGGGTCGGACGCAGTCACCACCAGGCCTATGCCTATCTGCTGACGCCGCCACGGCAACAGATTACCTCCGACGCGGAAAAGCGCCTGGAAGCGATCGCCAATACCCAGGACCTGGGCGCAGGTTTTGTGCTGGCCACCAACGACCTGGAAATCCGTGGCGCCGGCGAGCTGCTGGGCGACGGCCAGAGCGGGCAGATCCAGGCGGTGGGTTTCACGCTGTATATGGAAATGCTCGAACGCGCGGTGAAAGCCATTCGCAAGGGCGAGCAGCCGAACCTCGACCAACCGCTGGGCGGCGGCCCGGAAATCAACCTGCGCTTGCCGGCGCTGATTCCCGAAGACTACCTGCCGGACGTGCATGCGCGGCTGATCCTGTACAAGCGCATCGCCTCGGCCACTGACGAAGAGGGCCTCAAGGACCTGCAAGTGGAGATGATCGACCGCTTCGGCCTGCTGCCGGAGCCGACCAAGAACCTGGTACGCCTGACCTTGCTCAAATTGCAGGCCGAGCAGTTGGGTATCAAGAAGGTCGACGCCGGGCCGCAGGGTGGGCGTATCGAGTTCGAAGCGCAGACGCCGGTGGACCCGTTGGTGCTGATCAAGCTGATCCAGGGCCAGCCCAACCGCTACAAGTTCGAAGGGGCTACGCTGTTCAAGTTCATGGTGCCGATGGAACGTGCCGAAGAACGCTTTAATACATTGGAGGCGCTGTTCGAGCGCCTCATCCCGAAATCTGCTTGAAGGACGCCCCGATGCGCCTGTTCCGCATGTTGAGCCTGTTGTTGCTGGTAGCGGCACCCGCGGCGTTCGCCGACAGCCCGTACCAGGTGGAGCTGATCCTGGTGCGCCAGAACGCCGAGCCGGTGATCAATAGCCGCGCCGCGCCGGAAGACTGGGACGCCGGGGCGCTGCGCCTGGGCGATAAGCTGAGCCCACCGCGCCTTTCCAGCATTGTCGACAAGCTGCGCGCCGACTCTACCTACACCGTGCTGTTGCATAAGGCGTGGGAACAGAACCTCGGCGAGCAACCGGTGAAGCTGGCGATTACCGACGGCCAGGAGCAGTTCGGGCAGTTCCCCATCGAAGGCGTGTTGAACCTGCAATTGGGCCGCTTCACCGATATCGACGCGGACTTCTGGATCAACCAGTTCGACGGCAACGGCAGCGTGATCGCCAGCGAACACCTGGCCCAGAAGGACGTGCGCACCAAGAACAACCAGCTCAACTACCTGGACGGCGGCCACCTGGCGCTGCTGATCAAGATCACCTCGTTGACCGCCAAGCCACCCAGCGCACCACCGCCCGACCTGCAGGACTGATCCAGCGCCATGCCCCTGACGTCGTCGCTGACCAAACCCCTGGCCCCATCGTGGGCCAATCGCTTCAAAGAGCAGAGCCTTGAGCGGGGGCGGCGGTATGCTCTGGAGAACCGGGTGCGCATCGTCGAGTCCGGCGACAGCACCATCACCGCCAGCTGCGAAGGCTCGGGCGGCAACGTCTATCGGCAGACTATCTCGCTGCGCGAGTCGGCCAAGGGCATGCTGATCCTGGTGGACAGCCGCTGTACCTGCCCGGTGCACACCAACTGCAAACACATCGCGGCGGTGCTGCTCAAGGTCCAGGAAACCCTGGCCTACCCGGCCGCGACCCAGGATGCCGAGTTGCTGGAAAAACTCCAGGCCGTGCTGGAAAACCGCCCGGTACTGCCGCAGGTGGTCATGGAGGATGTGCTGCCCGTGCCACGCCTATGGCTGGCCAGTGTCGAATTCAGCGCCTTTGAACCGCGCAACGGCAAGATGCAGCGCTATATCCAGCATCGCGCGGCGTTGTCGTTCAACTACCTGGGCAACTATGTCAGCGGGCAGAAAAACGCCGACATCATCGTGCGCCAGGACACCCAAAGCCTGCGCATCAAGCGCCATCCCGAGCTTGAGCAGCCGTACCGCGAGCGTCTGCGCCTGCTCGGTTTCAAGATCGCCACGCGCCAGAGCAAGGCCTTGCCGGAAAGCGCCGGCGAGTTGTTCGAGCTGGTCAATGACAGCGCCTGGCTCAACTTCACCCTCAATGCCCTGCCCACGTTGCGGGCCGAGGGTTGGGAGCTGCAGATCGAAGAAGATTTCGGCTTCGACCTGAGCGCCGTCGATGACTGGTACGCCACCGTCGACGAAGGCCCGGAGCGCGATTGGTTCGACCTGGAGCTGGGGATCATCGTCAACGGTGAGCGCCTGAGCCTGCTGCCGATTCTGCTGAACCTGATGCGCTCCCACACCGAGATCCTCAACCCGGAGAAACTGGCGCGGCGCCGCGATGATGAACTGATCCTGGTGAATATCCCTGGCCTGCCCAACGGCGGCCATGGCCCGCTGCAAGTCGCGCTGCCTTATGGACGCCTGAAACCGGTGCTGGCCACCTTGGGTGAGTTCTACCTGCAAGAGGCCGGCACGACCACGTTACGCCTGGCCAAGGCCGATGCGATTCGCCTGAACCCGCTGGAAGACCTGCCGCTGCAATGGGAAGGCGGCGAAAAGATCCGCAACTTCGCCCAGCGCCTGCGAGATATCAAGGACTTCACCTGCGTGGCGCCCGAAGGGCTGAATGCGACCTTGCGCCCGTATCAACTGGAAGGCTTGAGCTGGATGCAGTCGCTGCGTCAGCTTGATGTCGGCGGCATTCTTGCGGATGACATGGGCCTGGGTAAAACCCTGCAGACCCTTGCGCATATTCTCACGGAAAAAAACGCCGGGCGCCTGGATCGACCCTGCATGGTGGTGATGCCGACCAGCCTGATTCCCAACTGGCTCGATGAAGCGGCGCACTTCACACCGCAACTGAAGGTGTTGGCGCTGTATGGCGCGTCACGCAAGAAGTATTTCCCGCCCTTAAAGGAAAACGCCCTGCAGGATTATGACCTGCTGCTGACCACCTATGCCCTGCTGCCCAAAGACATCGACACGTTGGCCGCCCTGCCCTTGCACGTGCTGATCCTCGACGAAGCCCAGTACATCAAGAACCCGTCCAGCAAGGCGGCCCAGGCGGCGCGCGAGCTGAATGCCCGGCAGCGTTTGTGCCTGAGCGGCACGCCGCTGGAAAACCACTTGGGCGAGTTGTGGTCGCTGTTCCACTTCCTGCTGCCGGGTTGGCTGGGTGACGTGAAAAGCTTCAATCGCGATTACCGCGTACCCATCGAAAAGCGCGCCAGCGATGTACGACTGCAGCACCTCAACGGTCGGATCAAACCCTTCCTGCTGCGCCGCACCAAGGAACAGGTGGCCACGGAACTGCCGCCCAAGACCGAGATCATCCACTGGGTGGACCTCAGCGAAGCCCAGCGCGACGTGTACGAAACCATGCGTCTGGCCATGGACAAGAAGGTGCGCGACGAGATCACCCGCAAGGGCGTGGCGCGCAGCCAGATCATCATTCTTGAAGCACTGCTCAAGTTACGTCAGGTGTGCTGCGATTTGCGGCTGGTCAATGACGCCACCCTGCCCGCCCGTGGCGGCAGCTCGGGCAAGCTAGATAGCCTGATGGCGATGCTGGAGGAGCTGTTTGCGGAAGGTCGGCGCATCCTGCTGTTTTCCCAGTTCACCTCGATGCTGAGCCTGATCGAAATCGAGCTTCAAAAGCGCGGCGTCGCCTACGCCTTGTTGACCGGCCAGACCCGTGATCGGCGCACGCCGATGAAGGACTTCCAGAGCGGCAAGTTGCAGATCTTTCTGATCAGCCTGAAGGCCGGCGGTGTAGGCCTGAACCTGACCGAAGCCGACACGGTGATCCACTACGACCCGTGGTGGAACCCGGCCACGGAAAACCAGGCGACTGACCGTGCGTACCGCATCGGCCAGGAGAAGCCGGTGTTCGTGTACAAGATGATTGCGCGCGGGACGGTGGAGGAGAAAATCCAGCACCTGCAAAAGGAGAAGTCAGATTTGGCGGCGGGTGTGCTGGATGGGCGCACGACTGGGGACTGGCAGTTGGGCAATGAGGATATCGAGGCGTTGTTTGCGCCGCTGCCCAATAAGCAAGAGAAGCGCTGACTGTTAGACCGTCATCGCAGGCAAGCCAGCTCCCACACTTGAATGTATTCACAAATCAAAATGTGGGAGCTGGCTTGCCTGCGATAGCGACGACGCGGTTTCAATCAATCAGTTGAACATCCCGCAACGCAGTCAGCGCCGCCAACCAACGCGGATCCTGCTTGTAGTCCGTCGAGGCAATTGCCCGGCCCCGCATGCGCGCAATCCGCGCCGATGGCGTGACCCTCATGCGTTGAGCGGCTGTGAGTGCAAGCTCCGCAGCCGCGCGATCGTTGCACACCAGGCCCATATCGCAACCCGCTGTCAACGCCGCTTCGATACGGCTGGCCGCATCCCCCACCACATGGGCGCCCGCCATCGACAGGTCATCGCTGAAGATCACGCCGTCGAACTGCAACTCGCCGCGCAGGATGTCCTGCAACCAGCGGCGCGAGAAGCCGGCGGGCTGGGCGTCGACCTGCGGGTAGATGACGTGGGCAGGCATCACGGCCGCCAACTGCTTGCTCAGGCGTGCGAAAGGCACCAGGTCATTGGCGCGAATTTGTTCCAGGCTGCGTTCGTCATTGGGGATGGCGACGTGGGAATCCGCCTCGGCCCAGCCATGGCCCGGGAAGTGTTTGCCGGTGGCGGCCATGCCGGCGCTGTTCATGCCACGGATAAAGGCGCCGGCCAGCACGGCGGCGCGTTCGGGGTCGCCTTCGAAGGCACGGGTGCCGACCACGGCGCTGCGCTGGTAGTCCAGATCGAGTACCGGGGCGAAACTCAGGTCCAAGCCAACGGCCAGCACTTCAGTCGCCATGATCCAGCCGCACTGCTCGGCCAGGTATTCGGCATTGGAGTTGTCGGCCAACGCACGCATGGCCGGCAGACGCACAAAGCCTTGGCGCAGACGCTGCACGCGACCGCCTTCCTGGTCGACCGCCAAGAGCAGGTCCGGGCGCACCGCACGAATCGCCGCGCTCAGTTCGCGCACCTGCCGTGGGTGTTCGATGTTGCGTGCGAAGATAATCAGGCCGCCCACTTCAGGCTGGCGCAGCAGGTGGCGATCCTCGGCCGTCAGCCAAGTGCCGGCAACGTCAACCATCAAAGAACCTTGCAGGGCAGCAGTCATAAACCTTCCTTAAATAACGCACACGACCCGTTGCCCTCAATAAAGGCAACGGGTCGTGAGTAAATAGCTGAAATCGACATGGCGGCTAGCTTAGCGGATGCAAGCGGCCGCGCACACCCAGGGCAGTCAAACCTTGGCGGGGGCTGGCGTGGTTTTGCTGCGTGGGCGTAACTGGGCGGCCGCCATGGCCGGGTCGGTCACGCCGGTTTCGGCGCGCATGCCAGCGGCGAGGAACGGCACCATCAGGCGCATCACTTGTTCGATGGAGGTGTTGACGCCGAAATCGGTCTCGGCAATGGCGCGCAGGGCCTTGATCCCGGACATGCTGAACGCGGCCGCACCGAGCATGAAGTGCACGCGCCAGAACAGTTCGATAGGCGGGATGCGCGGAGCGGCTTCGTTGACCAGCAACATGTAGCGACGGAATACCTTGCCGTACATGTCTTCCAGGTAACGCCGCAGGTGCCCCTGGCTCTGGCTGAAAGCCAGGCCCAGCAAGCGCATGAAGATCGATAGGTCGTTGCCGCTGCGGGGCTGGACCACCAGGGCTTGCTCGACCAGGATCTCCAGCAAGTCCTCCAGGGTCGGCTTGTGGTCGGCCTTGGCCTGGCGACGCTCCAGCTCACGGTCGAGGCTGACGCAGAACGGCCCCAGGAAACGCGAGAAAACCGCCTGGATCAGGGCTTTTTTCGAGCCAAAATGGTAGTTCACCGCAGCAAGGTTGACGCCAGCCTTGCTGGTGATCAGCCGCAGTGAAGTTTCAGCAAATCCTTTTTCCGCGAACAATTGCTCGGCAGCATCGAGAATGCGTTCAACGGTTTCCGACTGGGCCATGGCTACTCCGCCTGACAAACACTTGTTTGAAACATACGTTTCAGTTTGTGTCTTGTCAAGCCTGCGGGTTCGCTTTCCGGCCGGTCAGTCATGTATTTCATCCCTATTTAATCACATCCCTGACGGTCTGTAGGCAGCGCTATCTCTGCCTTGTAGGAAGCTAACGCGATGACCGTCCAGCGGAGCGTTGGAAAAGGATGATTGCCAAGCGCAGTTCACTGTATATAATCCCAGTCACTGTATAAAAAGACAGAGCGATCAACATGCTAAAACTGACGCCACGCCAAGCTGAGATTCTGGCTTTTATCAAGCGCTGCCTCGATGACAACGGCTACCCGCCGACGCGAGCGGAAATTGCGCTGGAACTGGGGTTCAAGTCCCCCAATGCCGCCGAAGAACACCTCAAGGCCCTCGCTCGCAAAGGCGCGATCGAGATGACCCCCGGTGCCTCGCGCGGTATCCGCATCCCTGGCTTCGAAGCCAAGGCCGACGAATCGACCCTGCCCATCATCGGCCGCGTCGCCGCCGGTGCGCCGATCCTGGCACAGCAGCACATCGAAGAGTCATGCAATATCAACCCGACCTTCTTCCATCCTCGCGCCGACTACCTGCTAAGGGTCCATGGCATGAGCATGAAGGATGTGGGCATCTTCGACGGTGACCTGCTGGCTGTCCACACCACCCGCGAAGCCCGTAATGGCCAGATCGTCGTCGCCCGTATCGGCGATGAGGTCACCGTCAAACGCTTCAAGCGCGAAGGCAGCAAGGTCTGGCTCCTGGCCGAGAACCCTGAGTTCGCCCCGATCGAAGTGAACCTTAAAGATCAGGACCTGGTGATCGAAGGTTTGAGCGTCGGCGTTATTCGCCGCTAAAGGAGACATCATGCAGCTCGTCCACACCCCGCAACACACACAACTGTCGCTGTTCGAGGCCTTCATGGCCCAACCCCTTGCGCCTATCCTCAAGGAAACGGTCGAGGCGCCCTGGAGCGCCGAGCCGGAGGCGTTCAGTGAATTGTCGTTGCGCGGTGCAGCGGGGAGCTGCCTGAGCCTGCTGGCGCCGATCCTGCGTGAATTGAGTGAAGAGCAGGACGCTCGCTGGCTGACACTGATCGCCCCGCCCGCCAGCCTGACCCAGGCCTGGTTGCGAGACGCCGGTCTAAACCGTGAGCGTATCCTGTTGCTGCAACCGCGCGGCATGCAAAGTGCCCAGCAGTTGACCTGCGAAGCCTTGCGCCTGGGCCGTAGCCACACGGTGGTGAGCTGGCTGAATCCACTGAATGCCGGCGCCAAGCAGCAGTTGATCAGTGCCGCGCGCGTGGGCGATGCACAGAGCTTGAATATTCGATTGGGATAATTGGCTGAGCGGGCTTCTGTGGCGAGCGGGCTTGCTGTGGCGAGCGGGCTTGCCCCGCGTTGGGCTGCGAAGCGGCCCCAAAACCAGACACTGTGGATTAACTGATATACCGCATTCATCTATTTAGGGCGGCTTCGCCACCCAACGCGGGGCAAGCCCGCTCACTACAAATTCAATGCGGCGCAACAAGCCTGATCTTCGCAGACCTCAGTGAAGCACCCGCGGTCCATCGTCCTTCTCCGGCTCGCCTTCCGCCAAACGACCCGCCATCTGCACACCCACGCTCAACATGGCTTTTGCCACTTCCACGTGCTGGCCCTGCAAGAACACCTTGGCGTCCTCGGAAAAATCCAGAATAACCAGAGAACCCTCGTCCTCGGCCCGGCGCAGCTCGATACGGCCGTCAGGCAACTCAACAATTTCCAGAAAGGACGTTGGCATAAAAGTCTGTTCTCCACGAAAGGCCGGGATTATATCAGTCATCCACCCAGCCCCGCAGAGGATCTGAACAGGTTTCTTTACAGCTTGATGAACGGTGCTCTCAGGACCTGAACAGGCGTCAGCACTCGTTCAAGCCTTCACGAAAGCGCAGTGCCATCTTTTTCAACGCCTGGCGCCAGCCTTCCAGCTCTTCGCGGCTTAACGGCCTGGGCTCATCTTCTTGCATCGCAACCGCCACGATCAACGGCTGGGTCACATCACCCTTGGGCACATGAGGAACCCGCGGCGGCTGGAACATATCGGCATGCGCCTTGAGCAAGCGCGCAATCCAACTGTCGGGGCTTTGCGCCATTTCAACCAGCTCGGCCAATTCAGGAATCGCCATGGATTCGAGCACTTCGCGGTTCATGATCATCTCTGCACGAGGCGAGCCGGCTTGAGGCAAGCGATAGAACCCGGCGATTTCATGGCACAGGCCCAGCAAGGCGCCATACAGGTGGAACAACGCCGCTTCGCGCCCGGCCTGGACCAGCGCGATGGCATTCATCTCTTTCCCTTCCTCGGCGCGGCCAAGGGCTTCCAGGGATAAACCCGCAAAGTAAATTTTCTGATTGGTACGGGTATAGAGTTCGTTGGCCATAAGGCTGTCTCCACAACGAATGAGGCGTGATGCTGGCTGAACAGTGTCACGGATCAGCCGAGCGCACTGCAAGCGTAAAAAAAAGCCGCCTGTTACAGGCGGCCTTTGTTTTCGCAGCTTATGGGTCGATCAAGCGCCCTGGCGCTTGTCCTCGACCTTCCACTTGCCGCCATCGTAGAAGGCTTTCCAGCCGGTAGGCTTGCCGTCCACTTCAGTCTGCACGTATTGCTCCTTGGTTTTGCGGCTGTAGCGGATCACGGCCGGGCGACCATCCGGGTCCTTCTTCGGCGCTTCGCACAGGAAGTGGTACTTGGGATCGATCTCGTCCTTGTGCGGCACGATCTCCAGCACCAACGGCGCACGGGTCTCGCGGTTTTTCGGGAACTGGCTGGCGGCCAGGAACAGCCCAGAAGCGCCGTCACGCAGGATGTAGGTGTCGTTGACCTTCTCGCACTTGAGTTCGGGCATCTTCACCGGGTCCATCTTCGGCGGCGCCGCGTCACCGCTTTTGAGCAGCTTGCGGGTGTTCTTGCACGTGGGGTTGGTGCAGCCAAAGAACTTGCCGAAACGGCCGGTCTTGAGCTGCATCTCGCTGCCGCACTTGTCGCATTCCAGGCTTGGGCCTTCGTAGCCCTTGATGCGGTAGGTGCCCTCTTCGATCTCGTAGCCATTGCAATCGGGGTTGTTACCGCAGATGTGCAGCTTGTGCTTCTCGTCCAGCAGGTAGGCGTCCATCGCCGTGCTGCAGATCGGGCAACGGTGCTTGCCACGCAGTACCAGCGATTCGGATTCGCCTTCGTCGTCCGCGGCAATTTCATCACCCGGCACCAGGTTGACCGTGGCCTTGCAGCGCTCTTTCGGCGGCAGGCTGTAGCCCGAGCACCCCAGGAACACGCCGGTGGACGCGGTACGGATCTGCATCGGCCGGCCGCACGTCAGGCACGGAATGTCGGTCATCACCGGCTGGTTGGCGCGCATGCCGGTTTCAGGGCTTTCTGCCACTTCGAGCTTTTTCTTGAAGTCGCCGTAGAACTCGTCCAGCACGCTTTTCCAGTCGCGCTCGCCTTGGGCGACGTCATCGAGGTTCTCTTCCATGCCGGCGGTGAAGCCGTAGTCCATCAGGTTGGAGAAGCTCTCGGAGAGACGCTCGGTAACGATGTCGCCCATCTTTTCCGAGTAGAAACGACGGTTGTGCAGCGCCACGTAGCCGCGATCCTGGATTGTCGAGATGATCGCCGCGTAGGTCGAAGGACGACCGATGCCGCGTTTCTCCATCTCTTTTACCAGGCTGGCTTCCGAGTAACGCGCCGGCGGCTTGGTGAAGTGCTGGGACGGGTCGAGCTTGATCAGCTTGAGCGTATCGCCCTGGGCCATGTCCGGCAGCACATCGTCATCGCCTGGCTTGGCGATCTGCGGCATGACGCGGGTGTAGCCGTCGAACTTGAGGATACGGCCCTTGGCACGCAGCTCGAAGTCGGATGCAGCAACGCTGACGGTAGTCGACAGGTATTGCGCCGGCAGCATCTGGCACGCCAGGAACTGGCGCCAGATCAGCTCGTAGAGGCGCTCGGCGTCGCGCTCCATGCCGCTGAGCTTGCTTGGCTCGGTGTTGGCGTCGGAAGGACGAATCGCTTCGTGAGCCTCCTGCGCGCCTTCCTTGCTGCTGTAGACGTTCGGCTTCTCCGGCAGGTATTTCTTGCCGAACTCGCTTTCAATATAAGTACGCGCCATCGCCACCGCGTCTTGCGACAGGTTGGTGGAGTCGGTACGCATGTAGGTGATGTAGCCGGCCTCGTAAAGACGCTGGGCCATCATCATGGTTTTCTTCACGCCAAAGCCCAGGCGGTTACTCGCGGCCTGTTGCAGGGTGGAGGTGATGAACGGTGCCGACGGCTTGCTGCTGGTCGGCTTGTCTTCACGCTTGACGATGCTGTAGCTGGAAGCCTTGAGCTTTTCCAGCGCGGCCATGGCCTGGGCTTCGTTCAGCGGCTTGAAGGCTTCGCCCTTCTCGCGAGCCACTTCGAAGCGCACGTTGGCGCCCTTGGCGGTGCCCAGGTCGGCGTGGACTTCCCAATACTCTTCAGGGTTGAACGCGCGGATTTCGCGCTCACGCTCCACCACCAGCTTCACCGCGACCGATTGCACGCGGCCGGCGGACAAGCCACGGGCGATCTTGGCCCACAGCAGCGGCGAGACCATGTAGCCCACGACGCGGTCAAGGAAACGACGGGCCTGCTGGGCGTTGACGCGGTCGATGTCCAGCTCGCCCGGCTTGGAGAAGGCTTCCTGGATGGCTTTCTTGGTGATTTCGTTGAACACCACGCGCTTGTAGCGGCTGTCGTCACCGCCGATGGCTTCGCGCAGGTGCCAGGCAATGGCTTCCCCCTCGCGGTCCAAGTCGGTTGCGAGATAGATGGTGTCAGCATCCTTGGCGAGCCGGCGCAGCTCCTCGATGACCTTTTCCTTGCCTGGAAGGATTTCGTACTTGGCCTTCCAGCCATGATCCGGGTCCACACCCATGCGCGAGACCAGCTGCTTGCGCGCTTTCTCTTTAGGGGTGAGTACCGGACCTTCGCCCGCGGCGGCCTTGCCGCGCTTGGCGGCAGGCTCCTTGCTGGCGCTAGCCGAACCGCTGGTGGGCAGGTCTCGGATATGGCCGATACTCGACTTCACCACGTACTCGTTGCCCAAGTACTTGTTGATGGTCTTGGCCTTAGCCGGGGATTCCACAATGACCAGCGATTTGCCCATGGATCGGAAAATTCCTGAATTCGAGAAGTGAAAGGCAGTTGGCGCCTGTCGCGGCAACGCTATATATAGTGGCAACAAGGTGAGGTCAAGCGCAGCATTCTGCGCGACTGGCCGTTATTGCCCTGAAAAAAGACTGGGTTCAAGCTGGACCAAAGCAAAGCGCGGGACCTGCTCGCCGTCAACTTCGACGGTCTCCAGGAACATGCTCAAAGGGCGCACCCAAAAGCCGTAATCGCCATACAGCGCTTGGTAAAACACCACTTCTTCTTCGGTTTCGGAATGCCGCGCCACGTTGAAAACACGGTACTGCGGACCTTTGTAATGCTGATAGAGCCCTGGTTCGACTTTCATGCTCTGGCCCTCTTACAAAATGTGTTGAAAAAAAATATTAAAAATTCCCAAAAAACAAAAACCGGGGCACTGGGCCCCGGCTTCCGTCAACCCAACGCTTAAACGCGTTCGAAGACTGTCGAAATGCCTTGGCCGAGACCAATGCACATGGTAGCTACCCCGAGGTTGCCGCCATTTTGCTTCATCACGTTGAGCAAAGTACCGGAGATACGCGCACCGGAGCAACCGAATGGGTGGCCCAGGGCAATCGCACCGCCGTGCAGGTTAACCTTCTCGTTCATCTTGTCGAGTACTTTCAAATCTTTCAGCACCGGCAGGGCCTGTGCGGCGAAAGCTTCGTTGAGCTCGAAGAAGTCGATATCGGCGATAGTCAGGCCCGCGCGCTTCAAGGCTTTTTGGGTGGCCGGTACTGGACCATAGCCCATGATCGCCGGGTCCACACCCGCTACGGCCATCGAACGGATCACGGCCAGAGGCTGGATGCCCAGGTCCTGGGCACGCTGCGCCGACATCACGATCATGCACGATGCACCGTCGGTGATTTGCGACGAAGTACCAGCTGTCACGGTGCCGCCCTTTGGATTGAACGCAGGCTTCAATGCCGCCAGGCTTTCCAGGGTGGTGTCCGGACGAATGGTTTCGTCGTAGTCGAACAGTTTCAGGAAACCGTTCTCGTCGTAACCGTTCATCGGGATGATTTCATCCTTGAACTTGCCTTCCACGGTCGCCTTGTGGGCGAGCTGGTGGGAGCGCAGGCCGAACGCGTCCTGGGCTTCGCGGGTAATGCCGTGCATCTTGCCGAGCATTTCAGCGGTGAGGCCCATCATGCCCGAGGCTTTGGCCGCGTACAGCGACATGTGCGGGTTGGGGTCGACGCCGTGCATCATGCTCACGTGGCCCATATGCTCCACGCCGCCGACCACGAACACATCGCCGTTGCCGGTCATGATCGCTTGCGCGGCAGTGTGCAGCGCGCTCATCGACGAACCGCACAGGCGGCTCACGGTCTGGCCGGCCGCGGTGTGCGGGATCTGGGTCATCAGCGACGCCATGCGCGCAATGTTCCAGCCCTGCTCCAGGGTCTGGTTGACGCAGCCCCAGATCACGTCCTCGACTTCGTTCGGGTCAACCTTGACGTTGCGTTCCAGCAGTTTGCTGATCAGGTGCGCCGACATGTCTTCGGCGCGGGTGTTGCGGTGCATGCCGCCCTTGGAGCGGCCCATCGGCGTGCGACCGAAGTCGACAATCACGACGTCTCTTGGATTCAAGCTCATAAATATTCTCGCTCTAGTCGTCTGGGCACTTAACCGAAGAAGCTCTGGCCGTTCTTGGCCATCTCACGCAGCTTCGCGGTCGGGTGGTACAGCGGGCCCAAATCAGCGTATTTGTCAGCCAGGGCAACGAACTCGGCCACACCGATCGAATCGATGTAACGCAGCGCACCGCCACGGAATGGAGGAAAACCAATACCGTACACCAGGCCCATGTCGGCTTCGGCGGCGGTCTCGACGATGCCGTCTTCCAGGCAACGCACGGTTTCCAGGCACAGGGCGATCATCATCCAGTTGATGATGTCTTCGTCCGACACCTCACGCTGTTCGTAGATGACCGGGGCCAGCACTTCGTGCACCGACGGGTCGGCGACCTTCTTCTGCTTGCCCTTCTTGTCGGCCTCGTAGGCGTAGAAACCCTTGCCGTTCTTCTGACCGAGGCGCTTGGCCTCGTACAGCGCGTCGATCGCCGAGCGGCGGTCGTCTTTCATGCGGTCCGGGAAGCCTTCAGCCATCACGTCGCGACCGTGGTGGCCGGTGTCGATACCCACCACATCCATCAGGTACGCCGGGCCCATTGGCCAGCCGAATTTTTCCATGACTTTGTCGATGCGCACGAAGTCCACACCGGCGCTGACCAGCTTGGCGAAACCTCCGAAGTACGGAAACAGCACGCGGTTGACCAAAAAGCCCGGGCAATCGTTGACCACGATCGGGTTCTTGCCCATTTTCTTGGCGTAAGCAACGGTGGTGGCAATCGCCTCCTCGCTGGACTTCTCGCCACGGATCACTTCCACCAGCGGCATCATGTGCACCGGGTTGAAGAAGTGCATGCCGACGAAGTTTTCCGGACGCTTGAGGGCCTTGGCCAGCAGCGAGATGGAAATGGTCGAGGTGTTGGACGCCAGGATGGTGTCGTCCTTGACCTGGGCTTCGACTTCGGCCAGTACGGCTTGCTTGACCTTCGGGTTCTCGACAACCGCTTCGACCACCAGGTCGACGTGGCCGAAATCGCCGTAGGACAGCGTAGGACGAATGCCGTTGAGCACTTCAGCCATTTTCGCCGGGGTCATGCGACCTTTATCAACGCGACCCACCAGCAGCTTGGCGGCTTCCGCCAGGCCCTGCTCGATACCGTGTTCGTTGATGTCCTTCATCAGGATCGGCGTGCCTTTGGACGCCGACTGATAGGCGATGCCGCCGCCCATGATACCGGCGCCGAGTACGGCCGCCTGTTTCACGTCACGGGCGATTTCGTCGTAGGCCTTGGCCTTTTTCTTCAGTTCCTGATCATTCAGGAACAAGCCGATAAGGCTTTGGGCAGCCGAGGTTTTCGCCAGTTTGACGAAGCCTGCCGCTTCCACTTCCAGGGCTTTGTCGCGACCGAAGTTCGCGGCTTTCTGGATGGTCTTGATCGCCTCGACCGGCGCCGGGTAGTTCGGGCCGGCCTGGCCTGCCACGAAACCCTTGGCGGTTTCGAACGACATCATTTGTTCGATGGCGTTGAGCTTGAGTTTTTCCAGCTTCGGCTGGCGCTTGGCCTTGTAGTCAAATTCGCCGCTGATGGCGCCCTTGATCAGGTTCAGTGCCGCTTCGGCCAGTTTGTCCGGGGCAACCACGGCATCGACGGCGCCGACTTTCAGCGCGTCTTCAGCACGGTTTTCCTTGCCGGCGGCAATCCATTCGATGGCGTTGTCGGCACCGATCAGGCGCGGCAAGCGCACGGTGCCGCCGAAACCCGGGTAGATGCCCAGCTTGACTTCAGGCAGGCCGATCTTGGCCGTGGCCGACATGACGCGAAAGTCCGCCGCCAGGCACATTTCCAGGCCGCCGCCCAACGCGATGCCATTGATTGCGGCGACGGTCGGTAGGTTGAGGTCTTCGAAATCGCTGAAAATCTTGTTGGCTTCGAGGTTGCCAGCCACCAGCTCGGCATCGGGCAGCTTGAAGTTGTCGACGAATTCGGTGATGTCCGCGCCGACGATAAACACGTCCTTGCCGCTGGAGACGATCACGCCTTTAATCGATGCATCTGCTTTGATGGTGTCTACGGCCTGACGCAATTCATTCAGGGTTAGACGGTTGAACTTGTTGACGGACTCACCCTTGAGGTCGAACTTGAGCTCGACGATGCCACTTTCAAGAGCCTTAACCGTGATGGCTTTACCTTCGTAAATCATCAACTGATCTCCACGATATGGAAGCTGAACAGTACACACTGGACGCTGGCCTCTGGTTGGACATTGATGAATTCGTCAATGCTCACCCCATTGCGCCAGGCACACCCGCCAATGCGATAGTCGGGATTCTGTATGAGTCGTCTGACAGACAAACGCTCAATTCATACGCCCGTTTGATTCGGGTACGCCACCTTCATCCAATTCCGGGCAATTGTCAATCGCTCCAAAGGCTAGGAAAAACGCGACTTTCCAGTCATTTAAGAACCCCAGCCCTGAAGGCGCTACACGTCAATATTTGATTATTCATAGAATCAATAAGACAAAAAATCTGGGAAAGGGCTGTACAGAACCGCATAGGCCGCTAGGCTAGCGACAAGCGTAACGCGACGGGATGAACATCCAACGCGGGCAACACCGAATTACCGGCCTGCCTGGCCAACTCCAGCCCGATGATGATATCGGGCTTTTTATTGCCTGCCGGTTTGTCAGGCCAGGGCCTTGAGAAGTGCATCGATCTCCTGCAGGACGCTCGCCTCGCCCTTCTCGCCCCAGTACAGCGCAATCATTTGCTTGTCGGCCTCGATCTTGTAGACGTTGCCCGGCAGCTTCGCAAAATACGGCAACAACTTTTCATCAACGCAGACTTCGCGCCATTGATTCACCCACACCCCCGGCTCCAGCTGCCAGTAGCTCCAGACCGTCGGCGTGCTGCTGCGCCGTGGCCGGCAGTACTGCGCGCAGGGGCTCGGCGGCTGGTGCTTGAGCCAGTGCGGCCACGCCTGCGGCGACAGTTGCATGGCCAGGCCGATGCGTCGCGCCTCCATGCGCAGGGCCATGCGCCCGCTCTGATGGCGCGAAGGGCGCAGCCACACCAGAGGGCTCAGAACCACCAGAAGGATTGACACCACTATCCAGACCGTCATATGTGTACTCCCGATTTTCCCGATGAGCGGATTTGACTTGGGGCAACCCCATCCGCTTGAAAGCAGCCATACTGAATTTATTGCAGTCCCCTGGAGGAACGCCCCATGCCCTACGAACATATTCTGGTCGCCGTCGACCTGACCGAAGAGTGCGATCCAGTGATCAAACGCGCGCAGGAATCGTCCATCGCCAATGGCGCGAAACTGTCACTGGTGCATATCGTTGAGCCAATGGCCATGGCCTTCGGCGGCGACGTGCCCATGGATCTTTCCCAGTTGCAGCAACAGCAATTTGACCAGGCCAAGGAGCGTCTTGAGCGCCTGATCCTCAAATATCCCAAATTGAACAAAGAAGCGTGCCACCTCACCTACGGCCAACCGCGTCAGGAAATCCATCATCTGGCCAAGGAACACAACTGCGACCTGATCGTGGTCGGCAGCCATGGCCGTCACGGCCTGGCGTTGTTGCTGGGTTCCACCGCCAATGATGTGCTGCATGGCGCGCCGTGTGATGTGCTGGCCGTGAAGCTGGTGAAGGCACCTTAAGAACACTGAAGATCAAATGTGGGAGCTGGCTTGCCTGCAATAGCAGTCTGTCAGTTGATGCATCTGGTGGCTGATACACCGCTATCGCAGGCAAGCCAGCTCCTACATTTTTAACTGTATTCCATATGAAAAACCCGGTGCTCATCAGATGAACACCGGGTTTTTTATTGCGTGCCGATCACTCAGCCATCCAGCTCGGCCCAGCGCTCAACCAGCACTTCCAGCTCCTGGTTCAGTTTCTCAAGCGAAGCAATAACCTCGGCAGTCTCCGCCGCCGGACGCTGGTAGAAACCCGCGTCAGCCATTTGCGCTTCCACCGCGGCGATCTGCTGTTCCTTGGCGTCGATATCGCCCGGCAAGGCTTCCAGCTCACGCTGCAGCTTGTAGCTGAGTTTTTTCTTGGTGGAGGGTGCGGCTTCCTGTGCCGGAGCAGCAGCGGCCACGGGCGCGACAACCGCCGAGGTCAGGTCGGCCTTGCCGGACTTGCTCTCGGTCACGCCCAGCAGACGCGGCGAGCCGCCCTGGCGCAGCCAGTCCTGGTAACCACCGACGTATTCACGCACCTTGCCTTCACCTTCGAAGACCAGGGTGCTGGTGACCACGTTGTCGAGGAATGCCCGGTCGTGACTGACCATCAGCACGGTGCCGTTGAAGGTCAGCAGCACCTCTTCCAGCAGCTCGAGGGTTTCCACGTCGAGGTCGTTGGTCGGTTCGTCGAGCACCAGCAGGTTGGCCGGCTTGCTGAACAGCTTGGCCAGCAGCAGGCGTGCACGCTCACCACCGGACAAGGCTTTGACCGGTGTACGTGCACGTTGCGGGCTGAACAGGAAGTCACCCAGGTAGCTGAGGACGTGGCGGCTCTGGCCGTCGATATCGATAAAGTCGCGGCCTTCGGCGACGTTGTCGATCACGGTCTTTTCCAGGTCCAACTGGTGACGCAATTGGTCGAAGTAGGCCACATCGATCCGCGTGCCCTCTTCCACCTTGCCGCTGGTCGGCTGCAGACCGCCAAGCATCAGCTTGAGCAAGGTGGTCTTGCCGGTGCCGTTGGCGCCCAGCAGGCCGATACGGTCGCCGCGTGCCAGGACCATGGAAAAGTCCTTGATCAGGAACGGGCCTTCCGGGTGATGGAAGCTGACGTTTTCCAGCACCATCACTTGCTTGCCCGACTTGTCGGCGGTATCGAGCTGGATATTGGCCTTGCCGGTACGCTCGCGGCGTTCGCTGCGCTCGACACGCAGCGCTTTCAACGCACGCACGCGGCCTTCGTTGCGGGTACGGCGCGCCTTGATGCCCTGGCGGATCCAGACTTCTTCCTGGGCCAGTTTCTTGTCGAACAGGGCGTTGGCGGTTTCTTCTGCCGAGAGTGCGGCTTCCTTGTGCACCAGGAAGCTGGCGTAGTCGCCGTTCCAGTCGATCAGGCCGCCACGGTCCAATTCGAGGATGCGGGTGGCCAGGTTTTGCAGGAAGGAACGGTCGTGCGTGATGAACAGCACGGCGCCCTGGAAGTCCTTGAGGGCTTCTTCGAGCCAGGCAATCGCGCCGATATCCAGGTGGTTGGTCGGCTCGTCGAGCAGCAGCAGGTCCGGCTCGGACACCAGGGCCTGGGCCAGCAGCACGCGACGACGCCAGCCGCCGGACAACTGGGCGAGGGTCTTGTCGGCCGGCAGCTGCAGGCGGCTCAGGGTGCTGTCGACCAATTGCTGCAAGCGCCAACCGTCACGGGCTTCGAGGTCTTGCTGGACGTGCATCAATTTGTCCAGGTCGGCTTCGGTCACGCAGTTCTGCGCCAGGTGATGGTACTCGGCGAGCAAGGCGCCCACGCCATCGAGGCCTTCGGCAACCACGTCGAACACTGTCCGCTCGTCGGCTACCGGCAATTCCTGCGGCAATTCGCCAATCTTGAGGCCCGGCGCGCGCCAGACAGAACCCTCATCGGGCTTCTGGTCGCCTTTGACCAGCTTCATCATGCTGGATTTGCCGGTGCCGTTGCGGCCGATGATGCACACCCGCTCACCACGGGCGATCTGCCAGGACACCTTGTCCAACAACGGCATAGCGCCGAAAGCAAGGGACACATCGCTGAATTTGAGCAGGGTCATACGCTTCTCCAAAAACTGGGCGCGCATTCTACCTGAGTTGAGGGTGGGATGCGGCTGGCATTTTCGCTGCCGACACGTTCTGTAGGACATTTCCAACGAACTTGAACGAACCGGCCAGCAAAGCTTTCTCAGGCGTCGGGCAAAAGGCTAAGCTAGGGGCAATCAGTGTCGGCGGTGCCGGTGCTAGTCGTGATTTCTCTGCACGGACGTCTCATGCGCAGTCGCCTTTTCAACTTTTTATCTTGTCTGCTTCTTTCCGCCACCGCCGTTCAATCCGCCCAGGCCGTGGACCTCACCACCCAACGTCAATATTACGATGAAGCCAAACGCGCCTTGGCCACAGGCGACACCGGCCCGTACATGCAATACAGCCAGGCCCTGGCCGACTATCCGCTGACGCCGTACCTGGCCTACGACGAACTGACGGCACGCCTGAAAACCGCGAGCAACCAGGAAATCGAACAGTTCCTGGCCAAAAATGGTGACCTGCCCCAGGCCAACTGGATGAAATTGCGTTGGTTGCGCTGGCTGGCCGAGCGCGGCGACTGGCAGACCTTTGAAAAGTACTACGACGCCAAGCTCAATTTCGTCGAACTGGACTGCCTGCATGGCCAGTACCAGCTCACCCACAACCAGAAAGCCGAAGGCTACAAGACCGCTGAAAAACTCTGGATGACCGGCAAGTCCCAGCCGGCGGCCTGCGATGTCACATTCGGCCAATGGGCGGCGGACGGCCAACTCACCGAACAGAAGATCTGGGACCGCGCCAAGCTCGCCGCCGAAGCGCGCAACTATGCGCTGGCCAACAGCCTGGTCAAAACCCTGCCCACCCTCGGCGCCCAAGGCCGCTTGATGGTGGATGTCGCGCAAAAGCCGGACATGCTCAGCGATCCATCGCGGTTCCTGCCGGCCACCGAAGCCATGTCGGACGCCGTAGGCCTGGGCCTGCGCCGCCTGGCACGCCAGGACCCGGACAAAGCCATGGCCCTGCTCGACGGCTACGCCAGCAGCATGCGCTTCTCCCGTGACGAAAAAGTGTCGATCGCCCGGGAAATCGGCCTGACCCTGGCCAAGCGCTACGACCCGCGCGCCCTTGAGGTGATGACCCAATACGACCCGGAATTGCGTGACAACACCGTCTCCGAATGGCGCCTGCGCCTGCTGTTGCGCCTGGCCCGCTGGGAAGATGCCTACCAGTTGACCCGTAAGTTGCCGCAGGACCTGGCCACCACAAACCGCTGGCGCTACTGGCAGGCGCGCAGCCTGGAACTGGCCGAGCCGAAGAATCCGCAAGCGCTGGCGCTGTACAAGAACGTGGCCAAGGAACGGGATTTCTACGGGTTCCTCGCCGCTGACCGCTCCAAATCTCCCTACCAGTTGAACAACAAGCCTCTGGTGATGAGCCAGGCGCTGGTCAACAAGGTCCGCAACACCCCCGGCGTGCGGCGTGCGCTTGAGTTTTATGCGCGTGGCCAGATCGTCGACGGGCGTCGCGAGTGGTACCACGTCAGCCGCCACTTCAACCGCGACGAAATGGTCGCCCAGGCCAAGCTGGCCTATGACATGAAGTGGTACTTCCCGGCTATCCGCACCATCAGCCAGGCGCAGTACTGGGACGACCTGGACATCCGTTTCCCGATGGCCCACCGCGACACCCTGGTGCGCGAGGCCAAGGTGCGTGGCCTGCATTCCAGCTGGATCTTCGCCATTACCCGCCAGGAAAGCGCGTTCATGGACGACGCCCGCTCCGGCGTCGGCGCCAGCGGCCTGATGCAACTGATGCCCGGCACCGCCAAGGAAACCGCACGCAAGTTCAGCATTCCCCTGGCCTCCCCGGCCCAGGTGCTGGACCCGGACAAGAACATCCAGCTCGGCGCCGCCTACCTGAGCCAGGTGCACAGCCAGTTCAACGGCAACCGCGTGCTCGCCTCCGCTGCCTACAACGCCGGCCCAGGGCGCGTGCGCCAATGGCTGCGCGGTGCGGATCACCTGAGTTTTGATGTGTGGGTGGAAAGCATCCCGTTCGATGAGACACGCCAGTATGTGCAGAACGTGCTGTCTTATTCGGTGATCTACGGGCAGAAGCTCAATTCACCGCAGCCGTTGGTGGATTGGCATGAGCGGTATTTCGATGATCAGTGATAACTGACTGGCCAAGTGACAATGGCGAGGCGATTCCTTTGTGGTAAGCGGGCTTCCTGTGGCGAGCGGGCTTGCCCCGCGTTGGGCTGCGTAGCGGCCCCAAACCTGCAAGCGCGATCTGACAGTTACACCGCGGGGACTGACTTGGGAGCGCTTCGCGCTCCAACGCGGGGCAAGCCCGCTCGCCACAGGAAGCCGGCTGTGCGCTCGGTCCGTGCTAGCCTTCGCTTTTCGCAACCTCTGTTCCTTCGCTGAACTGCAATGCCGCCAACCGCGCATACAGCGCATTGCTCGCAATCAACTGCTGATGCGTGCCCACCGCCACCAATTTACCCTGGTCCATCACCGCAATCCGGTCGGCGTTCTTGACCGTCGCCAGTCGATGGGCGATCACCAGCGTGGTGCGCCCCTGCATCAACTGCGGCAACGCTTGCTGGATCAGGTGTTCACTCTGGGCGTCCAGCGCGCTGGTGGCTTCGTCGAGCAGCAGAATCGGGGCGTCCACCAGCAAGGCGCGGGCGATGGCCAGGCGTTGGCGCTGGCCGCCGGAAAGGCCCATGCCGCCGTCGCCAAGGTGGGTCTGGTAGCCGTCGGGCATTTGCAGGATGAAGTCGTGGGCATGGGCAATGCGCGCGGCGGCTTCGACTTGCTCGGTAGTGGCGGCAGGGTTGCCGTAGCGAATGTTATCTTCGACGCTGCCAAAGAACAGCGCCGGGCTCTGGGACACCAGGGCGAAGTGGCGGCGCAGGTCCATGGGGTCGAGTTCGGTCAGCGGGTGGCCTTCGAGCAGGATGCGGCCCTGCTGGGGGTCGTAGAAACGCAGCAACAGGTCGAACAGGGTCGACTTGCCAGCACCGGACGGTCCCACCAGCGCCAGGGTTTCTCCGGGGTTGATGCTCAGGCTCAAGCCGTCGATGGCGTAGCTGTCCGGCCGTGAGGGGTAGGCAAAGCGCAGGTCTTGCAGCGCCATGTGACCACTGACCCGCGCAGGCAATTGCACGGTTCCAGTGGCGGGCGCCTGGATTTCGTTGTTCGACTGCAACAATTCGCCAATCCGCTCGGCGGCCCCGGCGGCGCGCTGCAATTCACCGAGCACTTCACTGAGCGTGCCGACCGCACTGCCGACGATCAGGCTGTAGAACACGAACGCCGCCAGCTCGCCGCCGGAAATGCGCCCGCTGATGACGTCCATGCCGCCGACCCACAGCATCACCCCCACGGCGCCGAGCACCAGCATGATCACCAGGGTAATCAGCCAGGCGCGCTGGGCAATGCGTTTTCGTGCGGTGGTGAACGCCTCTTCCACGGTCACGGCAAAGCGCTGTTCGTCCTGCACCTGATGGTTATAGGCCTGCACGGTCTTGATCTGGCCGAGGGTCTCGGACACATAACTGCCGACGTCGGCGATGCGGTCCTGGCTCTGGCGCGACAAGCTGCGCACGCGCCGCCCAAAAATGAGGATTGGCGCCAGCACCAACGGCAGCGCCACCACCACGATGCTGGTGAGCTTGGGGTTGGTCACAAACAGCAACACGATGCCGCCGATGACCATCAAGGCGTTGCGCAAGAACAGTGACAGCGACGAGCCGATCACCGATTGCAGCAGGGTGGTGTCGGTGGTCAGCCGCGACTGGATCTCCGAGCTGCGGTTGTTCTCATAAAAACCGGGGTGCAGGTAGATCAGGTGGTTGAACACCTGGCGACGGATATCCGCCACGACCCGCTCGCCGATCCACGACACCAGGTAAAACCGTGCAAACGTACCCACCGCCAAGCCCAGGACCAGGACCATGAACAGGCCGATGGATTGGTTGAGCAGATGCGGTGACTGGGTCATGAAGCCCTGGTCTACCAGCAGGCGAATGCCCTGCCCCATGGACAAGGTAATACCGGCCGTGACGATAAGCGCCAACAGGGCACCGAGCGCCTGCCAGCGGTACGGCGCAACAAAACGGCTGGCCAGGCGAATCGCGCGGCGTTGACGGGCTGAGAACATGAGGGCATCACCGATGAGGAACCTGTACATCAACATTGGGGGAACT
Organism: Pseudomonas sp. SWRI18; assembly: GCF_014268345.1. NCBI lineage: Bacteria > Pseudomonadati > Pseudomonadota > Gammaproteobacteria > Pseudomonadales > Pseudomonadaceae > Pseudomonas > Pseudomonas sp. SWRI18. Next base: position 1,736 of record NZ_JACCQQ010000018.1, on the reverse strand, counting down.
TGGGCGAATAACAATGAGTCAGGTTAATTATGCTCACCGTGGCCAGACGCTAGAGATTTTCGGTCTAACCCCTGGCTGGAAATTTATATCGGTTTCTGGTGCACTGGGCGTTCGAACCGGTGATCGCGCAGGGAGCTGTAATAGCCTGGTCACGCGGGGGAATTAGAATAGGTACACAACCTGATGAGGAGACAGGCCATGACCTTGCAAAATAGCAGCGACGCCAAGATTGAAGTGATTCGCCAACCGCAGGCGTTGCCTTGCACGTACATTGACGCCCAAGGCCACGAAGTGCAGATTACCGAAGAGATGATCCAGCAAGCGTGCAGCGAACTGGAGCAGCGCCTGGTCAAGCCTGCACAGCAAGGCTGACGCGCTGACGCTATTTTCAAACCCGGCCCAGGTGGCCGGGTTTTTTATGGGCGGTCTAAACGGATTCCGCGCCCAGTGCGGACACGATGTTCGACAACCGGGCCGACTCGCCATTAATACGCACCTTCAGCCCATCGATCTCACGGCGCTCGGGATAGTGCTTGCGCAGCAGGTCGAAGGCCTTGCGCTGTTCATTCACGGTTCCTACAAGGCTACGACGAAAATCCGCATCATCGCGGCGCGGGTCGTACACGCTGCGGCACAAGGTCGCCAGCGCCCAGGCCGGGTCGGTCGACGCGTTCAGGTGCACCTCGGCCAGCCAGGGCGGTGGCAGCAGGTCGCTCAACTGAATGCTCGGCTCCTGGCCCAGGTGCGCGCAGAACGCCTGGTAGATCTGCGCGGTGCCGCGCTGCTTGCCGTCCAGGCTGTAGCCGGCGATGTGCGGTGTGGCCAGCACACACAAGTCGGCCAAGTCGGCGTCGACTTCGGGCTCGCCTTCCCACACATCCAGCACCGCTTGCAGGTCTTCACGCGCGAGCAGCACTTCGCGCAGCGCGGCATTGTCCACCACCGGGCCACGGCTGGCGTTGATCAGCCAGGTGCCGGGCTTGAGCTGGTTGAGGCGCTGACGGTCGAACAGGTGCCAGGTGGAGCCGTTGCCGGACTTGGTCAGCGGCGTGTGCAGGCTGATCACATCGCAGTGCTCGATGATTTGCGCCAGGCTGACGTAATCGCCGTCTTCGGCGATTTGCCGGGGCGGGTCGCAGACCAATACCTTCCAGCCCAGGCCCTTGAGCACCTCGACCAGCCGCCCGCCGACTTCACCGGCACCGACCACGCCGTAGGTGCGCCGGTTGAGGTCGGCGCCTTCGATCTCGGCCAGGGTCATCAGGCTGCCCAACACATAATCCACCACGCCGCGCGCATTGCAGCCGGGGGCGCTGGACCATTGGATACCGGCCTGCTTGAAGTAGTCCAGGTCCAAGTGATCGGTACCGATGGTGCAGGTGCCGACGAAGCGCACCTTGGAGCCCTCCAATAAAGCGCGGTTGACGTTGGTCACGGAGCGTACCAGCAACACATCGGCCTGCTCGACCGTGGCGCGGTCGATGGAGCGGCCGGGTACGCGGCGAATCTCGCCAAATCCCTGGAAGAATGCATCGAGCAGCGGAATATTTTCGTCGGCAACAATCAGCATGGCGGGCTCCTTTTGGCGGAACCGCAGTGTACAGGGATGCGATTTGGGTTCCAGCGTGGATCGAGTGGATACCCGCAGAATGTACGGAGATCTAACTGTGGGAGCGGGCTTGCTCGCGAATGCGGTGGGTCAGATAGTACCTTGTGACTGACACACCGCATTCGCG
>NZ_JACCQQ010000017.1:0-135148 GCF_014268345.1 Pseudomonas sp. SWRI18 | reverse complement strand
AGGCTTGAATCCGTGGGTAACCCGGCAGGACGCCGGGTTAGCCGCCCCGCGCCATGGATGGCGCGTGGCGGCGGCCCACGGATTCAAGCCTTCGTTCGGGCATGCCGAGCCTAGGCGAGGCACCGAGTGGTGGGGCAAGAGCGTTTTGCTTACTTTTGCGCTTTTCAAAAGTGAGCCGCTGTAAGAGCGGAACCAATAGCCGCCGTTACCGCGGGAATGGATATGTACTCAAACCCAGAGACATGGTCGGCCCAGGGGCCGCCACGGGAGCAAGCTCCCTTGCCACAGCCATCGCAGGCAAGCCAACTCCCAGACCCCATTGCCTACTGCACACTCTTCTCTTTCCCCTCTGCACCCGCAGCCCCCGTCACCACCTGCACACTCAAGCGCGGCGTCGCCAGGTCCAGCCCGGCTTCATCCAGTTGGCGCTTGAGCAACAGGTTGAACGCCCGCGACACTTCCCACTGCTTGATCGGCGCGGTCTTGAAGCGTGCACGCAGAATCGCGCTGCCCGACTCGAAACTCTCCACGCCCTGGATCTCCAGGGGCGACCAGATGTTGCGGCGTTGCAGGGGGTCGTTGCGCATTTTCTGGCCAACATCGCGTATCAGCTTGATGGCGTCGTCAATCTGCATGTTGTACGGGATCGCCACCCGGAAGATCGCGTAGCCGAACTCCCGCGAGTAGTTCTTGATGCTCTTGATCTCGCTGAACGGGATGGTGTGCACGATCCCGTCGATGTCGCGCAGGCGCACCGTGCGGATCGTCAGGCCCTCGACGGTACCGAGGTGGCCGCCCACGTCCACATAGTCATCGATCGCCAGGGAGTCCTCGATGATGATGAACAAGCCGGTGATCAAGTCCGCCACCAGCGATTGCGCACCAAAGCCGATGGCCAGGCCGATCACACCGGCACCGGCCAGCAGCGGCGTGACATTCATGCCCATGTTCGCCAGGGCGACGATGGCGGCGATGATAAAAATCGTCACGAACAGCACGTTGCGGATCAACGGCATCATGGTCTGTGCCCGCGCGTTGGCCAGGCCTTTGCGCGAGCGGGTGAGCGCATGGTGAATCGCGGTGTCGCTGAGGATCCAGATCAGCCAGGCAAACAGCAAGGTCCCGGCCAGGCCGAACAGCTTGACGCTGACCTCATGGCCATCGCCTTCGGTAAAACGAATCAGCGACAGGCCCCACACCCGCAGGCCCAGCTCGATAAACACCAGCCACACCAGCAGGTGCGCCAAGGTATAGACGAAGCCTTTCAGGCGCTCGGAGTACAGCGCGTGGCGCTTGTGCCCGCGTTGCGGCTTGAGCGCGTGGCGGCGTACCAGACCGTTGATCACCATGCACAACACCAGCAGCACCGTACACAGCAGTGACTGGCGCAAGGCGGTGCTGGTGTCGCCGGCGGAGACGAACGTGGCGAACAGCGAAATGCCCACCAGCAGCAACGCGGGGAGGTACCAGAACGAACCGATGATTTCGATCGTGTCGCTGAGGGCGCGGCGTGTGAGGCGGCGTGACAGCGGCTGGTTACGGATCAGGTGGGCGATGGGCCGACGGAAACGCAGGATAAACACGCCGGTCGACAACGCCGCCATCACATTGGCCACGGTCGCGGCGGTGTGGGACAGGTGTTGCCCAAGGGCTTGTACCAGCCTGGGATCGCTCAGGGCTTCACCGAAGGCGGCAAAACTGCCGATCCACCAGAGGGGGCGGAACGCCTGGTGGCGCAGAATGTACAGCGCGCGATGGCGATGGGGGCCGTCAAGCACGGAAAAGGCAATCACGCAGATGGCCGAGAAGCAGGTGCCGACCACCAGGGCGTAAGCCAATACCATCGCCAGGGATTTGCCCAGGGACGAAGGCAGGGCGTAGCTCAGGTAAACTGTGATCACCAGGGCGATCAGCCAGGGGCCCAGTTTGCGCAGGGCGAAGCGCACCATGTCCCAGGTGCGTGGGTGCTGCGGCAATTCCTCGGGCAGGCCGAAACGTTCGCGCACGCGGTGGCTCAGCCAGATCAGCGCGGCGGCGAGCAGGCTCCATACCGCCAGGATCAGGGCAAAACCGAAAATGATCGGCAGCCATTCGTTGGCCGGCAGCATCAGCGCACTGAGTTCTTGCTTGGCCAGGTCGACTTCGTTGGACCAGCGCCCCATCGGGCTGTCGGTGCCGGAAAACTGCTGCTCAAAGCCCGACAGCGTACTGCCGATCAGCCCCAGCACCCCCAGCTCTGCGGCGGGCTGGGCTTTTTGCGTGGCTGCGCGCAGTTTTTTCAGGTCACTGAGCAACTGGGTGCGCTGCTGGTCGTTCTCCAGGGTCTTGATGACCTCGTCCAACGACTGGCCCAACGGCACCTCGGCCTGGGGTTGGGCCTTGGCGCCGCTGCCGAGCATGCCCGGCAAACCCACGGCTTGGGCAGGGGCGCACGGCAGCAGTACGAGCAGGGCAATCAATAGCGAGCAGGGCAGGGCGAACAGACGGGAAAACACGAGGCGGGCAACCTTGAAGACGGCAGGTCGATCGAGTGTACGAGGGCAAGCGTCATTCGGCCAGTTTGGCGAGGATCTTGTATACCACCGTGCCCAGGATCAGCAGCATGCCGACCCACATGCCGAACACGCCGAGGGGCTTGTCACGAAAGTTGAAACCCACGGCCAGCAGCAGCATGCCGATCAGGATCGGGATCAGCATGGCGTGGAAGGAGGACATGGAAATCATGATGGCCTTGTCGGAGTGGGAATACTGACAAGTCTAGGCGGGATTGTAGAAAGTGCAGATGATGCAGATCAGGTGTACACGGACAAAATGTGGGAGCGGGCTTGCTCGCGAATGCGGTGTGTCAGTCACTGAATATATCGACTGTTCCACCGTCTTCGCGAGCAAGCCCGCTCCCACATTTTTGACCGCGTCCGGTCTTGAGATCAGGGCAGGTCGTGGCTCGCGTAGAACGCGCCCAACACCTTCACCAGATGTGCCAGGTCATGGCTGCCGCACAGCTCCCGGATGGAGTGCATGGCAAACGTCGGCAGGCCGATGTCCACGGTGCGTACACCCAAGTGGCTGGCGGTGATCGGCCCGATGGTCGAGCCGCAACCCATGTCGCTGCGCACCACGAAGCTCTGCACCGGTACTTCCTGGGCCATGCACAGATGGCGGAAGAACCCGGCGGTTTCGCTGTTGGTGGCGTAGCGCTGGTTGCTGTTGACCTTGATCACCGGGCCGGCATTGAGCTTGGGGCCGTGGTTGGCGTCGTGCTTGTCGGCATAGTTGGGGTGCACGCCGTGGGCGTTGTCCGCCGAAACCAGCAGGGATTTCTGAATGGTGCGTACGAACTCATCACCTTCAGGCAGCAATCGGCGCAGGGTCTGTTCGAGCATCGGGCCGTCGGCACCGCAGGCCGAGCAGGAGCCGACTTCTTCGTGGTCATTGCACACCAGCACGCAGGTTTCTTCGCTGTCGCTGGTGAGCAAGGCTTGCAGGCCGGCGTAGCACGACAGCAGGTTGTCCAGGCGCGCGCCGGCGATGAAGTCGCCGTTCAGGCCAATCACCGCGGCGCTTTGGGTATCGTAGAAGCTCAGCTCGTAGTCGAGCACCACGTCGGCGTTCAGCCCGTGTTCCCGGGCAAGCTGCTCGGTAAGCACGGCGCGAAAGTCCACGCGCTCGTCACCGGCAAACTGCGCGAGGATCGGCGGCAGCTCGGTCTGCGCATTGATCGCCCAACCCTGGTTGGCTTCACGGTTCAGGTGAATCGCCAGGTTGGGGATGACCGCGATGGGCAGCTTGAAGTCGATCAGTTGGCTTTCGACCTTGCCGTCGCGGCGGAAGGTCACGCGGCCGGCCAGGGACAGGTCGCGGTCGAACCACGGCGCCAGCAGCGCGCCGCCGTAGACCTCCACGCCCAACTGCCAGAAGCCTTGGCGTTGCAACTCCGGCTGCGGCTTGACCCGCAGGCACGGGCTGTCGGTGTGGGCGCCGACCAGGCGGATACCGCCCTGCAGCGGCGAGTGGCGGCCGAGCTTGAAGGCGATGATCGAGGAATCGTTGCGGGTCAGGTAATAACGGCCGTTGGCTTCGGTGGTCCAGGTGTCGCGCTCGTCGAGGCGCTGGTAGCCGGCCGCTTCGAGGCGCTGGGCCATGGCGGCAGTGGCATGAAAAGGAGTAGGGGAGGCCTTGAGGAAGTCGATCAGGCCTTGATTCAACGCTTCGCGCATAAATAGCTCCAGACAGCAGTGTGCGGAGTTTACCGTATTGGTTTGAGTCGGTGGCGAGAACTGGCGCAGAACTGAATGTGGGAGCGGGCTTGCTCGCGAATGCGGTGTGTCAGTCACCGAATGTGCTAACTGACCCACCGCATTCGCGAGCAAGCCCGCTCCCACATTTTTATCTCATTGCCAGTTTTAGAACGGCGCCGGGCACTCGAAGCGCAGGCGCTCGCCGCTTTGCGGATGGGTGAAGCTCAACATGCTTGCGTGCAGGCACAGTCGTGGCCACGCAGCCAAGGCTTGTTCATGGGCATACAACCCGTCCCCCAGCAGCGGGTGACCGATGGACAGCATATGCACGCGCAATTGGTGCGAACGTCCGGTAATCGGCGTCAGTTCCACGCGGCACCAGTCGCCGCAACGCTCGAGCACTTTCCAGAATGTCAGCGCATGCTTGCCGAATTCGTGGTCCACCACGTGCCGTGGCTTGGTCGGCGGGTCGTAGCGCAGGGGCAAATCGATGCTGCCGCTGTCCAGTGCCGGTTGGCCCCAGGCCAGAGCGGTGTAGGCCTTTTCGGTTTCACGGTCATGAAACTGGCGCGACAGTTCGCGGTGGGTATCGGCGTCCCGGGCCAGCAGGATGATCCCCGAGGTTTCCCAGTCCAGGCGATGAACAATGCGGGCTTCGGGGTAGCCGTTTTCCTGCAGGCGGGTGATCAGGCAGTCCTTGTTGTCATCGGCGCGGCCAGGCACCGAGAGCAGCAGGGTCGGCTTGTTCACCACCAGGACGGCGGCGTCCTGATAGAGGATATGGATGTTGGACAACGGCATTAAACAGCCTCGTAACAAACGCCAACGGCGGCTCGCCCACCCGGCCCTTGAAAAGGGATACGGGTGAACGAGCCGCCGTGGCGGCCGCCTGTTCGATCAACGATCAGGCAGGGTGATATTAAGTTCCAGAATCGAGCAGCTGCCGTCATTTTCCAGGGCGACGTGCACGTCATCGTTGCCGATATTGACGTACTTGCGGATCACCTCGACCAGTTCCTTCTGCAAGGCTGGCAGGTAGTCCGGGGTGCTGCGTTGGCCGCGTTCGTGCGCCACGATGATCTGTAGACGCTCTTTCGCTACCGACGCGGTACTTGGCTTTTTGTTGGCGCGAAAGAAGTCGAGAAATTTCATTGTTTAGTTGCCTCCAAAGATACGCTCGAAGAATCCCTTCTTCTTGACATCGAGGAAGCGGTGTTCCACGGTCTTGCCCAGCAGGCGATCAACGGCGTCGCTGTACGCCTGGCCGGCGTCGCTCTGGTCGTCGAGGATCACCGGCACGCCCTGGTTGGAAGCCTTGAGGACGGCCTGGGATTCTGGAATCACGCCCAGCAGGGTCACGGCGAGGATGTCCTTCACGTCTTCAACGCCGAGCATTTCGCCATTGCTGACACGCTCAGGGTTGTAGCGGGTGAGCAGCAGGTGCTCCTTGATCGGGTCTTCGCCTTTCTCGGCGCGCTGGGACTTGCTGGCCAGCAGGCCGAGCATGCGGTCCGAGTCACGTACGGAGGAGACTTCCGGGTTGGTCACCACGATCGCTTCATCGGCAAAATACATCGCCAGGTGAGCACCGGTCTCGATACCGGCCGGCGAATCGCAGACCACGTATTCGAAGGTTTCCTTCAGCTCGGCCAGGACTTTGCCTACGCCTTCCTTGGTCAGCGCGTCTTTGTCGCGGGTCTGGCTGGCGGCCAGTACGTACAGGTTCTCAAGGCGCTTGTCCTTGATCAGGGCCTGTTGCAGGTTGGCTTCGCCGTTGACCACGTTGACGAAGTCATACACCACGCGGCGTTCGCAGCCCATGATCAGGTCGAGGTTACGCAAGCCGACGTCGAAGTCGACAATCACTGTCTTGTGGCCGCGCAGAGCGAGACCGGTACCGATAGCGGCGCTGGTGGTGGTCTTACCCACACCACCCTTGCCGGATGTAACCACGAGAATCTTGGCCAAGGTGTTTCACCCCTAAGGAAGAAGGACGTTTCAGTCCCTGAAAAACATCTCTTGGAACTCGCTGCAGGCGGACAGCCTTTGTAGGAAAAAGATGTGGTTTCCGCAGGGAAACGCCAACTTCCAATTAGTCCTACACAAGTATTGCCGGTTTCGCTGTGCTATCAGAGTTTAGAGATGCTTGGAAAATGCGGCAGTATCCGTTAAAGACGAATGATGTTCAACACATCGCCCGACAGGTTGACCTGTACCGAAGCCCCCCACAGCGGATCGCGGCGCAAATCTTCGGCAACCTTGTACTGGCCTGCGATGGATACCAACTCAGCGGTCAACTGCTGGCAGAAAATACGGGCCCTGGTATCACCCTTGATGCCGGCCAGCGCACGGCCGCGCATCGGGCCGTATACATGGATGTTGCCATCGGCCAGAAGTTCCGCCCCCGGGCTGACCGAAGAAATCACCACGAGGTCGCCACCCTGGGCGTAAATCTGCTGCCCGCCGCGTACGGGCGAGGTGATGATCTTTGTAGGCTTGATCGTCGGCTCCGGTGGTTTTTCCGGTTTTTTCTTCTCTTCACCGACCAATGGTTCAAGCGGACGCTCGCGTGCGCCGGACGGTGGCAGTACTGGCAGTTCAATAGCGATGGCGGCGGCGATGTCTTCAATGCGGCTGGCGCGAATCGCCAGCGTGCGCAGGCCATGGGAGCGGCACACGCGCATCAGGCCGGGCAGGTCGATGCTGCCTTGGCTGGCCGGCAGCTTGTCCAGAGCCAGCACCAGCGGGGCATTGTTGAAGAAATTCGGCGCCAGGGCGACCTTGGCGGCGAGCTGGCGGTCCAGGGCGTCGAGGTCGTTGCGGGCCAGTTCCAGCACGGTGATGGCGAGCATGCTGCCCTTCAGCTGGAACACGGGATCTTGGTCTAGCGGTTCGGTTTGGCTCATGGTCGGCAAAAGCGGCTTGTCACGAAAAGTGTCGAGACTTATAACGAGAACATCCACGGGCCGCAAGCCGAGTCGAACCGTTGTAGAATGCGCGGCCCTGTCTTTACCGGAATCTGTAATGGATCGCCCGCGTTTTCGCACTGTATTTTTTCACCCGCGTTTTTGGCTGTTGTGGCTGGGGCTCGGCGTGCTGTGGCTGGTTACCCAACTGCCGTACCGCGCGCTGTTGACCATTGGTCGCTTGCTCGGCGCCGGCATGTACCATGTGGCCGGCGAACGTCGCCGCATCGCCGCGCGCAACCTGGAATTGTGCTTCCCGGAAAAATCCGCCAAGGCGCGTAAACGCTTGCTCAAGGAAAACTTCGCCTCCACCGGCATCGCCTTCTTTGAAATGGCCATGAGCTGGTGGTGGTCGCGCCAGCGCCTGGCGCGCCTGGCCCATGTCGAAGGCCTGGAACATCTCAAGCAGGCCCAACTGGATGGCAAGGGCGTGATCCTCATGGCGCTGCACTTCACCACCCTGGAAATCGGCGCCGCGCTGCTCGGCCAGAAACACACCATCGATGGCATGTACCGCGAGCACGGCAACCCGTTGTTCGACTATATCCAGCGCCGTGGCCGCGAGCGTCACAACCTCGACTCCCTTGCCGTGGAGCGCGAAGATGTGCGCGGCATGCTCAAGCTGCTGCGCGCCGGCCGCGCCATCTGGTACGCACCGGACCAGGACTACGGCGCCAAGCAAAGCATTTTCGTGCCGTTGTTCGGCATCCAGGCCGCCACCGTGACCGCCACCAGCAAGTTCGCGCGCCTGGGCAAGGCGCTGGTGGTGCCGTTCACCCAGGAGCGCTTGGCCGATGGCAGCGGTTATCGGCTGGTCATCCACCCGCCGTTGAGCGATTTTCCGGGCGAAAGCGATGAAATCGACTGCCTGCGCATCAACCAGTGGGTCGAAGCGTCGGTGCGTGAATGCCCCGAGCAATACCTGTGGACCCATCGCCGCTTCAAGAGTCGGCCGCCGGGTGAACCCAAGCTGTACGAAAAACGCCGCCGATAAGGCCTACTTTTCCCCACGCGGAGTGACGCAATGCGCCCAGCTGAACCGGTTACAGGCTTGATTCTTTCCGGCGGCGGGGCGCGAGCGGCGTATCAGGTAGGGGTATTGGCGGCGATTGCCGAACTGCTGCCGCCGGGCGCACCCAACCCGTTCCCGGTGATCGTCGGCACTTCGGCCGGGGCGATCAATGCGGTGAGCCTGGCCAGTGGCGCCATGGACTTTCGGGCCGCGATCCAACGCCTGACCGCCTTCTGGCAGGGCTTTCGCAGTCATCTGGTGCTGCGCAGCGATTGGCCGGGCGTGATGCGCCAAGCGAGCCGTTTCTTTATCCATAGCCTGCTGGGCCTGGGTGCCCAAGTGCCGGTGGCCTTGCTCAACAGCTCACCGTTACGCGACCTGCTGCAAGAACGCCTGGACCTGGACGGCATCGACGAGGCCATCCGGCACAAGCACCTGCACGCGGTAGCCGTGACGGCCTTCGGCTATGAGTCCGGGCAAGCGGTGACCTTCTATCAAGGCGGCGGCACCATCGACGCCTGGTTGCGCCATCGCCGTATCGGCATGCCCACCCGGCTGACGGTTGAACACTTGTTGGCCAGTTCGGCGATCCCCTTGCTGTTTGCCCCGGTCAAACTCGACCAGGAGTTCTTTGGCGACGGCGCCGTGCGGCAATCGGCACCCATCAGCCCGGCCTTGCACCTGGGCGCCACCCGCGTGTTGGTAGTGGGCGTCAGCGGTAACCCACGTGGCAATGCTCCAGCGGTGCAGCGCACCTTTACCGGCCAGGAACCGACCCTGGCGCAGATCGGCGGGCATATGCTCAACAGCACGTTCATCGACAGCCTGGAAAGTGATATCGAATTGCTTGAGCGCTTGAACCAGTTCAGCGAATTCCAGCCGACCGGCAGCGCGGCCCAGGGCCTGGCGCCGGTGGAAGTGCTGGTGATTGCGCCGAGCCAGCCCATCGATGAAATCGCGGCGCGGCACCGGCAGGAATTGCCGGCGGCACTGCGCATGTTCCTGCGTGGGCCGGGAGCGACCAAGACGAGCGGGGCGGGGGTGTTGAGTTATCTGCTGTTCGAGGCGGGGTATTGCAGCGAGTTGATTGAGTTGGGGCGCAAGGATGCGCTGGCCAAGCGAGAGGAATTGTCAAAATTCCTGGGCCTGGCATAGATCTAAATGTGGGAGCGGGCTTGCTCGCGAATGCGGTGTCAGCCAATGAATGTGCTGACTGACACACCGCATTCGCGAGCAAGCCCGCTCCCCCAGGTTGTATTTAGAAGTGATACTTGACCAGGAAGCTCGCCGTGTCCTGAGTCGTCTTGAACGCGCCCGAATCTTCGATCCCGTACTTGTTCTTCCAGTAGTCGTATTCAAAACCGACATACAGCTGTTTGTCACCCCAATGCAGCGCCTTGCCCAGGTCATATTTGACCTGCGGGTTGAAGTGCAGGTTGGCGTGGTAAGTGCCACGAGCATTCTTGTCGTTGTCCACCACCCAGTCCATGAAACCGTCGATCAACACATCAGAGTTGCCCACGGGAAGGGTGTACGACCACACCGGTGTGATCTGCCACACGCCGTCACCCGGGCGATTGCCTTCGGTCTGGCGCTGGTAGAAGTTCAGCTGAAAGTAGTCAAAACCAGGGATGTTCAGGTCAAAAGCCGGGCCCAGCAGGTACGACTCGTTGTCGCCTTCGCCGAACTCGTAAGTGAAGGCCAGCAGCACGTCCTTGATCGGGCCGAATGACAAATCCTTGTCCAGAATCTTGCCGAACGACAAACGCGGGCTGAACTCGCCGTAGTAGGTATTCGGACCGGCGTTGCCGTCTTCCTTGCCGTTGTAAAAGATGCGGTCGAGGAAGAAGAAGTTGTCGCCGTACTTCCAGGCATCGGCATGTTCGAACGTGACGGTCTGCTGGATCTGCGGGTTGACGGTAAAGTTCTTGCCCCACAGATAAGTCAGGCTGTTGTTCTGCCACTGCAGAAAATCACCGGCCACGGCTTGGCCACCGGCCAGCAGAGATCCCGCCAGCATCAGGCCTTTGAACATAGGTTTCATTCGGTGCTCCCGAGTTAAAGTTTTATGTTTTTTTCATCTGGCGCTCTGGTGTGGCGCCTTTGGATTGGCTGAAAAACTCGTCTAATTGGTCAGCTTTATGGCTACAGCAAAAGCCGCGCCAAGGCGGTAGAAAAACCGTCGATTCAAGCGGGCGCGGAGAATACTGGCTCCCACGTCTGGGCTCAAGTGCGCCGTTACAGCGCGCACAGGGCGACAATGGGGCATGTTTCAGGTGTGGGCGTGCTCAGCGGCAGGGCGCTCGGCCCCGCCAAGAATGTTGAAGAGGATATTCAGCGACAACGCGCTGAGGGTGGCCATGGCGATGCCACTGTGGGTAATCGGGCTCATCCACAGCGGCAGTTGCGCGAAGAATTCCGGGCGCACCACGGGGATCAGGCCCATGCCGATGCTCACCGCCACCAGCAACTGGTTGCGACGGTCGGCAATATCGGCCTCTTGCAGGATCTTGATTCCAGTGGCCGCCACCATGCCGAACATGGCAATCGCCGCGCCACCCAGCACCGCCGGGGGAATCGACGCCACCAGGTACGCGGCCTTGGGCAGCAGGCTCAGTACGATCAGAAAGACCCCGGCCATGATCGTCACCGAGCGGCAACGCACGCCGGTCATCTGCACCAGGCCGATGTTCTGCGCAAAGGAGGAGTGGGTAAAGGTGTTGAAGAATCCGGCAAAGAACGATGCGCCGGCATCACACAGCAGGCCACGGCGCAGCATTTTGGGCGTGACGTCCTGGCCGGTGATTTTGCCCAGCGCGAGGAACATACCCGTGGATTCGACAAAGATGATCACCACCACCAGGCACATCGACAGGATCGGCGCCAGCTCGAACCTGGGCATGCCAAAGTGCAGCGGCGTTACCACCTGCACCCACGGCGCGAGGGCCAGGCCACTGAGGTCGACCATGCCAAGCAGGCCGCACAACGCATACCCCAGGCCCATGCCGATCAGCACCGAGATGTTTACCCAGAAGCCGCGCATGAAGCGGTTGATCAGCAGGATGGTGCCCAGCACCAGCGCCGCGATCGCCAGGTAGATCGGCGAGCCGAAGGTCGCGGCGGCGCTGCCGCCACCGGCCCAGTTCACGGCGACGGGAAACAGCGACAGGCCAATCGCGGTGATCACTGTGCCCGTCACCAACGGCGGGAAAAAGCGCACCACTTTGGACATGAACGGCGCAATCAGCATGCCGAAGAACCCGGCGGCGATGGTCGCGCCGAAAATGCCTTGCAGGCCGATACCCGGCATGCCGGCCATGGCCACCATGCTGCCGACGGCGGCGAAACTGGCGCCCATCATCACCGGCATGCGGATGCCCAGCGGGCCGATACCGAACGACTGCACGAGGGTGGCGATACCGGCCACCAGCAGGTCGGCATTGATCAGGAAGGCGATTTCTTCACGGCCCAGGCCCGCGGCCTGGCCGATGATCAGGGGCACGGCGACGGCACCGCCATACATCAGCAAGACGTGTTGCAGGCCTACCAGAATCAGTTGCAAGAGGGGCAGCCGCGCCATGGCGGGCGCGGCGGGAATCTGCGGTTCGACTAACTCGGTCATGCAACACCTCGGATCTTTTTATTGTTGTGTTGTTTGGAACGCATCTCAATTGTGAGGGTACTTACACATCTTGTAGTGAGCGGGCTTGCCCCGCGCTGGGTGGCGAAGCCGCCCCAATCCAGCCACCGCATTCTGCCAGACAGAACTCAGGCGCCTGGGTTTAGGGCGGCTTCGCCACCCAGCGCGGGGCAAGCCCGCTCACTACAGGAGATTTTTGGCAAGCCAGCTCCCACATTGGGTTTGTGTGAAACAGTCAGTTGGTGCGGGCTCCTTGGTTGATCCAGGTGCCGATCAGGTCTCTTTCCTGCTGGGTCATCTGGGTGATGTTGCCGAGCGGCATGATCTGGCTCGCCACGGCCTGCGCTTGAATACGCGCCGCCTGTTGCTGGATCTGCTCCGGGGTGTCGAACATCACACCCGCCGGCGCCGTGCTGAACAGCGGGCTGGTGGGTTTGGCCGAATGGCACACGGTGCAGCGCTGCTCGATCACGTGGTGCACCTGGCCGAAATCCGTGGTGGCCTGGGCCGGTGCCGGCTCAGCCGCCGGTGCGGCAGGCGCTGCGGGCTTCAAGCCGCCACCCAGCGCGGTTTCCGGCAAGGGCTGGTACTCAATGGCCGCAGGCGCCTTGGCCACTTCGGCGGCGGGTTTTGGACCGGTCACGTAGGCCAGGCAAATCATCGCCAACGCACCCACCGGCAAGGTCCACGCATACTTCTGGCTGTTATGCCGAGTGTTGAAGTAGTGCCGCACCAACACCGCCGCCACCGCGATCCCGGCCAGGATCAGCCAGTTGTATTGGCTGCCGTAGGTGCTCGGGAAGTGGTTGCTGATCATGATGAACAGCACCGGCAGGGTGAAGTAGTTGTTGTGGCGCGAACGCAGCAAGCCTTTGGCCGGCAGTGCCGGGTCCGGCGTGCGGTTCTCGGCGATGGCCGCCACCAGTGCACGCTGGGCGGGCATGATGATGCGGAACACGTTGCCGACCATGATCGTCCCGATTACCGCACCCACGTGCAGGTACGCACCGCGTCCGCTGAACACCTTGCTGAAGCCATAGGCTGCGGCAATCAACAGCACGAACAGGATCAAGCCGAGCAGGGCCGGGCGTTTGCCCAGTGCCGAGTCACAGAGGAAGGAGTAGATGAACCAGCCGGCGAATAACGAGCCGATGCCCAGCAACACGCCTTCGGTGCCGCTGAGGCTGCTGCCCGGTGCCAGCAGGTACAACGTGGGGTTCCAATAGAACACCACGCACAGCAGCGCGACGCCCGACATCCAGGTGAAATAGGCTTCCCATTTGAACCAGTGCAGGTTGTCCGGCATGGTCGGGGGAGCCAGTTTGTATTTTTCCAGGTGGTAGATACCGCCACCGTGGATCGCCCACAAGTCACCGGCCAGGCCGCTTTTGGGGTTGACGCGATTAAGGTTGTTTTCCAGCCAGACGAAGTAGAACGAAGCGCCGATCCAGGCGACGCCAGTGATCATGTGAACCCAGCGCACGCTCAGGTTCAGCCATTCCAACAGATGTGCTTCCACAGTCTTTACCTCTCGCCTGTCACCCTTGTTGTCGGGTGATCCGGCCTTCTCTTATTGGTGGGGGGCGAGGATCAACCGCTCATCCTCTTCAAAAAAATGCTCATCGCAGTTATTGCCTGTGCCACTGCGATCAACCACCAGGAAGTCATCCCGCTTTTCGATCGTCAGCACCGGGTGGTGCCAGACGCCGCGATGGTAATTGATGCCCTGCCTGCCGTTGGTGACGAAGGCGCGGACCAAGCCTGATACAGGTGCATCGCCAACTGGCGCGACCACGATCAGAAAGGGGTTGCCGAGCAGCGGAATGAAGGCCTGGCTGCCCAGCGGGTGTCTCTCCAGCATGCACACGGTCAGCGGCATGTCCTGCGCGTCGGCGCGGAAGATGCTGATGATGGCGTGGTCTTCAGGCTGCGCGGTCTCGACCGTCGCCAGCTTGTGAAAGCGCATGGTCGACCCGTTGTTGATCATGAAGTGATCGCTGCCATCGGTTTCGATAACGTCTCCGAAAGGGGCGAAGGCTTCTTTGGTCAGGGGTTCGATCATCAGTGTGCGCATGGCTGTCTCTTATCCGGATTGTGTGTTGTGGGTTCTTGCGCTATCGCGGGCAAGCCCGGCTCCCACAGGGGAACGCATTCCAAGGTGGGAGCTGGCTTGCCTGCGATCGAGTTCACCGCTTACTTAGAGACCTTGCCCAAGACCCGCAGGCGACTCACACCACCATCCGGGAACACATTCAGGCGAATGTGGGTAATCGGCCCCAGCGCCTTGATCTGCTCGGCGAAGGTATGTTCGGCGTGCATTTCCAGCTTCTGCGCCGGCAGCAATTCGCGCCAGAACAGCGATTGGGTTTCGATCTGGCTGTCGGTGCCGCCTTTGACGAACGCGCCCTGGATCGAGCAGGTGTCCGGGTAGTTGCCCTTGAAGTGCAGGGTGTCGACGATGATTTTCTCGATCTCGCCAGGGTGCCCCAGCGCGACGATCACCCAGTCATTGCCTGGGGTGCGACGCCGTGCGGTTTCCCAACCGTCGCCCATGTTGATGCCACGGCCGGGGTTGAGGATGTTGCTCATGCGCCCGAAATGTTCATCGGAGCAAGCCAGCGCGCGACCGCCGTTCAGTGCGGCAGCCAGGTCAACCTGTTCGTTGTCGCCCACTGCGGACCAGTCGCGGAACGGCACGCCGTACACGCGCAGACGGGCCACGCCGCCATCCGGGTAGATGTTGAAGCGCAGGTGGCTGAACGCCTGCGCGTTGTTGATCTCGTGATAGTGGTGGCTGTTGCCTTGCAGCTCGACGGCCGACAGCACTTCCACCCACTGGGTGTGCTCGTCAGGCTCGCCCGAGGCCAGGAAGCAGGCTTCCAGCGACGCCGACGGCGGGTAGTTGCCGGTGAAGAATGAAGTGTCGATGTCCACGCCTTTGATCGAGCCCGGCACGCCGAGGCGGATCACTGCGCTGTCGTAGCCTTCAAAGCGCTTGCGGCGCGACTCCCAGCCGTCCATCCACTTGCCGTTGTCATCGAAAACGCCCTCCTTCCACACAGCCGGGGTCGGTTGGAACAGGCGGTTGGCGTCGGCGAACCAGTCATCGGTCACCGAGATGATCTTGGTGCCTAGACGGGCGTCGGCGAGGTTGACGAACTTTTCGAAAGGTACGGCGTAAGCTTTCATTCTTCTTGTCTGCCTTAAAATGAGTGGCTGGGGATGGACTGCTTAGAGGGTCAGTAAGCGGAACAACGCGATCTTGTTGATCTCGTCCAGTGCGCACTTGAACTCAGCGTCGGCGGAGTTGTGGATGCGCGTTTCGAACGCGGCGAGGATCTGGTGCCGGTTGCTGCCTTTTACCGCCATGATGAAGGGAAACTTGAACTTGGCCTTGTAGGCCTCGTTCAGCTCGGTGAAGCGAGAAAACTCTTCGGCCGTGCATTGGTGAATCCCCGCGCCAGCTTGCTCATCGGTGCTGGCTTGGGTCAGTTCGCCCTGGACGGCAGCTTTGCCTGCCAGGTCGGGGTGAGCGTTGATCAGCGCCAGTTGGCGTTGATGATCAGCACTCAACAGGATGTCGCTCATGCGCTGGTGCAGGGTTTCGATCTGGTCGATCGAAGCATCCTGGCCCAGGTCGAAGGCCTTTTCGGCCACCCATGGCGAGTGTTCGTAAATGTCGGCGAAGGCGTCGACGAATTCATCGCGGCTCAGGCTCGACGGCTTGAGGGTCTGGAACGCAGTCATTTCGCGGCTCCCGTGTACGGGTGGGTTTCCTGCCAATGGCGCGCAATGTCCACTCGGCGGGTGAACCACACCTGTTCATGCCCTTTGGCGTACTCGATGAAACGCTTCAACGAGGCCAGGCGCGCCGGGCGGCCGATCAGGCGGCAATGCAGGCCGATGGACAGCATCTTCGGCGCTTCCGCGCCTTCGGCATACAGCACGTCGAACGCGTCTTTGAGGTACTCGAAAAAGTCATCGCCCTTGTTGAAGCCCTGCACCTGGGTGAAGCGCATGTCGTTGGTGTCCAAGGTGTAGGGGATCACCAGGTGCGGCTTGCCGGTTGGGTTGTTGGGCTCCCAGTAGGGCAGGTCGTCGTCGTAGGTGTCGCAGTCATAGAGGAAGCCGCCTTCCTCCATCACCAACCGCCGCGTATTGGGACCGGTGCGCCCGGTGTACCAGCCCAGCGGGCGCTGGCCGGTGAGTTCGGTGAGGATGCGGATGGCTTCGAGCATATGCTCGCGCTCCTGGGCCTCGTCCATGTACTGGTAGTCGATCCAGCGGTAGCCGTGGCTGCAGATCTCATGGCCGGCCTCGACCATGGCGCGGATCACCTCGGGGTGGCGCTGTGCGGCCATCGCCACGGCGAAAACGGTCAACGGAATATCGAACGCCTTGAACAGCTTGAGGATGCGCC
The DNA here is from genome assembly GCF_014268345.1 of Pseudomonas sp. SWRI18. NCBI lineage: Bacteria > Pseudomonadati > Pseudomonadota > Gammaproteobacteria > Pseudomonadales > Pseudomonadaceae > Pseudomonas > Pseudomonas sp. SWRI18. The sequence continues at coordinate 118,872 of NZ_JACCQQ010000017.1, read as the reverse complement.
ACACCCCGGCACGGCTGCCGTATTCATACAGCGACTCCATGCTCATGTTGCGCGCGCCCTGCAGCGGTTGCGCCGAGACCATTTCCGAAAGGAACGCTTCGGACTCCTTATCGCCGTGCAAAATGTTGCGCTCACCGCCCTCTTCGTAGTTGAGTACGAAAGACAACGCGATGCGTGCCTTGCCCGGCCAGTGGGGGTGAGGAGGGTTACTGCCGTAACCGATCAGGTCGCGTGGGTAGTCAGCGCTCACTGCAGTCTTCCTTCTTGTTCGTGGTAGCAAGTGTGTGTGGCGGCCGGGCAGTAAAATGACTGGGTGGCGTCACAGCGATGAGTGATTGTATACAACTTATCATCGACTTTGTAAGCCTGCATTTCTGCATTTTTTCCGCGAGGTGCTGTGTTGAAGGTGTAGCAAGAAACTTGCCTGACTGGTCAGCTAATGGACAAAAGGTCGTTAAAAAGCAAGGATTACCTGTCGATTGCAGCAGCAGGCAATAACGACAGGCGGATCCAAAGCTTTGTGATTTTTATTGTGTACAATTTTTTTAGAAAGTGTCTTAATCAGCTATCGCCGACTTTTTCGATGCCCTGAAAAAGTGCGGCTCACTCTATGACTGACTTCGGGAGGCGCGTAACCGCCATGGGACGTTTGACCACACACGTTTTGGACGCCGCGCACGGCTGCCCCGGCAGCGCGATCAAGGTTGAGCTGTATCGCGTCGAAGGCACGCAACTGGAACGGGTTGCCACCACCTTGACCAACAGCGACGGCCGCTGTGACGCGCCACTGTTGCAAGGCGACGCCTACCGCAGCGGTGTGTACCAGCTGCAATTCAGCGCCGGTGACTACTACCGCGCCCGTGGTGTGCAATTGCCCGAGCCCGCTTTCCTTGACGTGGTGGTGCTGCGCTTCGGCATCAGCGCCGAACAGGACCACTACCATGTCCCGCTGCTGATTTCGCCCTACAGCTACTCCACCTATCGCGGTAGCTAGCGTCACCTCGCTTCACCCCCCAAAGCGCTTCGTTGATATTTGCCCGCTCACACTGCGGGCTTTTTTTCGCGCGCACTCAACTATCTAACGCCCCCTGAGCACCTGCGCTGCCTAGGCTGGTTTTTCCTCAATCAGAGAAAAGACCATGACCTCGGTTACCGAGAACTCGTCCGTTGCTCCCGTTTCCAGCCCTCCGTTCGACACCGACACCGACGAGGTCAACGAAGCTGAGATATGGGCCATTCGCAACCAATTGACGCTGCAAATTAACGCCTCTACCCAGCCCAGCCGCTTGATCAATCAGATCTGCCTGGCCGACATGCGTTGCAGCGAGTCGGCGCAGACGCTGACACATCTGCTGGGGCGCTCGCCGACAGTCTTGAAGGTTATTCGCGCCGAGCTGCACAAGGCGTTCACGGAGGACCCGGATGACCTGCTGTTTACCGAGCCCGCGAAGGACGATGAACCCGAGAAAGTCGACAGCCTGACAAGTCGGGCATTGTCGTCGCTCTTCGAGCCCGTGATGGAGCCCCGTGTCATCTCGTCAACCAACCTGAGCCTCAAAGGCAAGCCTGGCTATCGATTGACGTTAACGCCGTTGCAAGCACTTCAGCGGATGGGTGCGCTGAGGCTTTTTGAGCGATTGGTCCGCGCGGTCGCTAATTATTGGGACACCTTGGCATACGGTTCCTGGCTGACTCGCCGGGAACGCTGGGTAGAGCTGCACGCGGAACTGTTCGCCGACCGTGCCTTTATCGCGCGACAACTGGATGAGCTATCGAGTACTGGAATGGCCATGGTCCAGGCCGTGATCGATGCCCCGAGCGCTGAGGCGCGTCAGCGCGCCGGTGCGGATTGGGCCTGTGTGCGAGTGGGCCAGCTACTCTGGCCAGGTACGCCTGCAACAGTGATTCCAGGTGCGTTACATATCTACCGTGAGGGTGACCCCAGCGGTGTGCCCCACATCATTTACCTGCCAGGTATTGCCCGCAATTTCTACGAGTACCCTTCCTTCGTCGCGCTTCAGTGCGGTGTGCTGGAGCTGAGCCAGTCGCGGTTTGACGAACTCTGGCAATGCTTGCCCTTGAATCGTCGCCAAGTGCTGTGCCGCCCTGCGGATTTGTCCCCTGCGTCCACCGTGGCACGTGGCTTGGAGATCCTGGAGGACGCGTTGGCGCTGGGGGCGCAAGAGTTGCTTAGGCAGCAATGGAATAATGAATTGGCCTGTGTTTCGACGATTTATCGCAAGCAGGTATTTGCCCGAGAGCGACCGCAGCCGCTGGATGCCGGCGCTTTCCTCAAGTATGTGGAGGGCAACAGGAAACGACTGGTCGGGAGGGCTCGGCTTGGCGCGCTGCGTAACGAATTGCTCAATTGGGACCACCGGCGACGCAGCAAGGAAATTATCTTTACCAGTACCGCGCCCGGCTTGGCCCTGCGCACGGCAGAGCAGCAGATCAAGCGTTACGAAAAAGGCCTGGTCGCACTGCTGGATCCGCAAGATCCAAGCGCCGAGACACCGGCCTATCAGGAGGTCGTTGCGTTGCTGGGCCAACTCAAGACTCACGCCCAAACCGTGAATGCAGTGTCGCAGGGGGCCCGGCAACGGTTGCTCAACCTTGACTTTTGGTCTGAGCGCCCCGGTGGCAAGGATACGCCAAGGCGGATTACGTTGTTTATGCGTGCCCAAACCGAGGCCTTGCGCTGTGAGGTGCAGCTGCAACACAGGCTCAAGCTGCTGAGCACGGCGCATCGGGACTTGATGATTGAAGTGGTGGAGCAGCCTTTGCCTGCCCGCCGCCCGGGCAGTCAAACCCAAGTGCTGTCGATCGCCATCGGCAGCGAGCTGGATGCCTTTTATACGCTGCATAACATCTGGGTAGTGACGACCGCAGCGGCGGTGAGGGTCCCGCGTCGCCAACTTCCCGTGGTGCTATACGCTTTCGGAGAAGAGGGCGGGGTGATGCCGTTTTTCGGGCTGGACGCACTCACGCGCAGTGTCAAGGCAAGCCTCGCCAGTCGGGACGATTCCGTGCTGTGGCGCAGTGTCGCACGCGATAAGCGAAACGACTTACGCACACATGCGGCACGTGAAACCCTGGAAGTACGCTACGTGCCCATCCATCAGAAGCCAGCATTGGCCTCCATCAAAAAACTCATTGGGAGCTGCGGTCGCTTGTACAAAAGCACCGATGACATCACGCGTATTTTCAGCGAGGTCAAGGATGCCGAGTTGAGCCGCGAGCTGCTGCTGACTGAGCTGGAGCAACAACTGCAGGTTCCCGTCAACAGTGCTCTGAGCCGCGCGCAGGCGAATATTGAGTTGCTGCGCAAGGTCGCGCGTGAAGCTAAAAAACTGCCGGCATGGTTGGCAGGGGCAACGCGTGCGCAACGTCGGCACTTCAGACGCTCGCAGAAGCTTTACATGATCAGCGCCTGGGCATTTTTAACGCGGCTTGAACAGCGTTTGCCGGACTTGAACACCTATGCGCGCCAGGCGTTGACCGCCCGCTTGCGTCGTGACGGGATCGCCCTGGGCATTGGGCTGGACGAGCCCTTTATAGCGATGTCCGGTGATATTCACGGCACCTATTGCGATTATAAAGACGCTTGTCTCTTGAAGGACCCGCAAAAAACATTGCCCCCGTCTTCTTCGTGCAGAGCCTTCAGTCTGTTGGAGCTGGCGCTGCATAACCTGGACCCGCTGGCACCCTGGACGCAGCATAAATTAAACCGTGCTTGCCCTTTGCGATGGACGTGGCCAGACAGCCTTTCGACGGGGCATTTAAGGCAACTCATCTCTTCGCTGGATATCGGCGGCCGGTACGACGCGTTGATCAACGAGGTTTTTTACCCGCCCGTTAATCCCAACCATCCGCTCAGCGAAGGACGTATTCCCGAGTTATTGAATCGCGCATTGCGCGCCGGTGTTGAACAGCATCTGTTTTCAGCGGTGCAACAGGGGCTGTCGGCGAAAGCGCAGAGCGTATTGCGCACTGCAATGGCCGCACGCACGCCCCAGGACATGTTGAAGAACCAGCACGAGTTACACCTGCACGTGGTTCATTTGGTGGGACATACCCTGCTGCATGACCGCTATGTCACAGGGATAGTGGTCATGCAGGACAAGCGCTCGCAGCTTTGCGTGGTCTATTGGCCCCAGGCCCCGCTCCCCTTGGTGCTCACTGAGTACAGCAGCCTTGAACAGGCCAGCGCTGAATTGAACCGTCTTGGCGCATTGCCAGATAACGTCAAGACGCTGGCACGACAAGTCGCACCCGGCTGGGCTTTTCAGGCAACCCCTTCTCTGTTTGATCCGGCGGCCATCAACATTCTTGATGTGTCCGCTGTTATTTTCCTTGTGAAAGGGGTTTGGCGATGGACTCGAAGCTCCCGCGTGAGGCATCTGGAACCCTCGCTGTCGCTTGATGAAATAGAAGAACAAGTGTTGGAGCAGATTGCCTGTGATCCGAAGGACTGGCTGGCGATTGTCGCCAACTCCAACTGCGATGCCCAGGCATTGCTATATCACGGCAAGGTGCAGGAGTTGCAGCGCCAGACACAGGCGGCCAGTTACTCCAGTAAGGCCCTGGAAGAATATCGAATCCGCCGCCTTCGCGACGACAGAGTCGCCAATATTCGGATGCTGTTAAGTACCTTTGTTCCAATATTGGGAATATTCAGTGACATCCACGCGTTATACGGTGCCGCGCGGCGTTATCAGCATTCGGGCGATCCCAGCGATAAGCGAGTGTTGGCCGATACGACAAAATTCTTTATGGTCAATCTGATCACGACTTTCGTACCGGGCCCTAAAAAGACGGGGGTTGCGCTGGCTCCCGCCCTACGGCCTGCTCTGCCCGCGGCGTTGGGGCGGATCCGCCATTGGCGTGTGGAACCGGCAGGCATTGCCCGTTCGGCGTCATCTGTGAGGCAACTTCAGGCGCTGGAGCGTTTCAGGATCAAATCGGTGCCTGAGGGGGCCGTGGCGTTGAAAGGGCCGGGTCAAACAGGTGTCTACGCCAAACATGGCGAGTTGTTTGTGGCGGATAACACACACCATTACCCGGTTTACAAACGGGACAGCGAGCAATGGTTTCGCCTGAAAAATCGGCAGTCGCCAGGGCAGGACGAGCTGATTCTGGATATCCACCAGCCCAGGGAGTGGTTACTCGGCGCGGACGCCCCTCCACCCGTGGCGGGAACGAGTTCGGGCGTGCTTCGCCCGTGGACAGCCCCGGTACCGCCGCCGCCGGACTGGTGGCCACCCGTGGTACGCAGGACGACGGAAAGCCGGATACGCCAATCCTCCACCACGGCCACCCACTGGTTGGCTTGGCGTACGCAGATTCCGGATGTTCAGCGGTTGACTTCCCCGTCGCCCGGTATTTTTTACGTCCCGATGGATAACCGAGGCTTTTCCTACAATGTCCTGCGTGTAGCCCCACCCTTTACAAGCCTGAACGATCCTTTGAGCGCTTATTACAGGTTGCTCCCCCAGGGGGGGCAGGCTCCATTGGGTAACATCGTGTTTATCACAACGGATGAGCCATTGGTTTCATTGGCCCGTGTGGATATCGAACGTTGGACAAGCACAGCACGTCATGAACAGCCCCTTCCTGCGTCGTACACGGCAACGGGCGGCTGGCAGCTCCATGCCCCTCTGTTTGACAGGTCGTTGCCGGAATATGTCGGCACGGCGTTTCCCACCATGACCGCCAAAAGCCGGGAATTCACCGTGGCACGAATGATTGAGTTATCAGGCCCGGAGCGCCCTGCAACGGCCAGTCATATGCTCAATATCCGTGCGACGTTGGACGACTGGCTGCCCCCGGCCCCCGCGCAACCGGGGCAGACGGATGATTTGCTGAGAATGCTGCGGCCCACCGAGAGGCAGGTCAAATCGATATTCATAGGGATGGAAGGCGAGGCGCCAGGCTTCACGCGCGTCGACTTCAGGCCCTCAGGTTTAGATCCCACGCTCCGATTTCCAGTCCCCAAGCGGGCGGCTGAGCGCGACATTGCGATGCGCCGGGCCATCACAGACGTGTTGCAGCAGCAAGGCTTTGAGGTACAAGACGTGTTGGCTATCCATTCCAATAAGCCCACGCGTGAATTGATCGTGACTCATCCGCTTTCCAATAAGGTTTACTACGTGTCAATGCATTGGACGTACGGTGGGACGGTCGACTTGAGAACGCGGCTGACGGATCAATGGCTAACTGAAACTATTCGCAAAAATCCGGATGTGCCTGCATTGGCAGGCATCAACAGCGCCATGAGCGAAAACCGCCTCGTCCCGATCGTTGCGGGTATTCAGTGGAGCAGTCAGGCGGGGCGCGAAGCGAGTGTCTATTTTGCCAAAGTCAGCCGGTCCTGGCCTTGATCAATGCCATCACGCCAGCACCACCGAACAGCGCGGCACTGGCCCGGTTGAACCAGCTTTGGCCCGCGCCGCTGCGCAGGTAACGCGCGGCGCCATGGGCGCTGAGGCCGTAGGCCAGCTTGCACAGCAGATCGAGCAGAGTCCAGGTTGCAATCATCGTCAGCAATTGAGGCAGGAAGGGCTGTTCGCTGCTGAGAAACTGCGGCAGGAACGCGGCAAAGAACAGAATGTCCTTGGGGTTGCTCGCGCCCAGCACGAATGCGCGGCCAAACAACGCCCGAAACCGTGGCACGGGCGCGCTGTACGGCACTTCGGCGGCCTTGGCCGGTTGCCGCGATTGCTGCCAGCTCTGCCAGGCGAGGTAGAACAGGTACACCGCGCCAACGATCTTCAAAGCGCTGAACAACCGTTCCGACGCCAGCAGCAGGGCGCCCAGGCCCAGGGCCGAAGCGCTGAGCAGGCAGATCGAGGCAAACACCCCTCCGAGAAACGCTGGGTACGAGCGGCGCAGGCCATAGTTGAGGCTATTGCTGATCATCAGCAGTGACAGTGGCCCCGGTATCAGGATCACCACCAAGGCTGCGCCGCTGAACAGCAGCCAGGTTTCCAGGTTCATCCGTTGCTCCTTACAGAAATATGAATTTGGCGATAAAGATCGCGCACAGCACCCACAGGCTCACGGAGATTTCGCGGTACTTGCCGGTGCCGGTCTTGAGCGCCACGTAGGTGATAAAACCCAACGCAATGCCGTCGGCCACCGAGAACGTCAGCGGCATCATGATCGCCGTGACAATCGCCGGAATGCTGTCGGTGGCTTCATCCCAGTTGATATGGGCCATGCTTGCCATCATCAGCATCGCCACATAAATCAGCGCACCGGCGGTGGCATAGGCCGGAATCATGCCAGCCAGCGGTGCAAAAAACATCGCCGCCACAAACAATACACCCACGGTCACGGCCGTCAGCCCGGTACGGCCGCCAGCGGCAACACCGGCGGCACTTTCCACGTAGCTGGTCACCGGCGGCACGCCGACCATGGCGCCAAACACGCTGGAAGCGCTGTCGGCTTTCAACGCGCGGGACAGGTTATGGATCTTGCCATCGGCATTGACCAGGCCGGCCCGCTGCGCGACGCCCATCAGTGTACCTGCGGTATCGAACATGTGTACAAAAAGAAACGCAAATACCACGCTGATCATGCTGACATTGAATACACCTTTTACGTCCATTGCCATCCAGGTCGGCGCCAGGCTTGGCGGCGTGGCGAGGATGCCGTTGTACTGCACCAGGCCCAGGCCCCAACCGGCCAGCGTGACGGCGATGATGCTGATCAGGATCGCGCCGAACACACGGTGATAACTGAGGATGGCGATCAGCAGGAAGCAAATGGCCGCCAGCAGCGGTGCCGGTTCATGCAACGAGCCGAGCTTGATCAACGTGGCCGGGCTGTCGACGATGATCCCGGCGGTCTTCAGGCCGATCACCCCGAGGAACAGGCCGACGCCCGCGCCCATGGCATGGCGCAGGCTCACGGGGATGCTATTGAGCAGCCATTCGCGTACCCGCGAAAGCGTCAGGGCCATGAACAGCACGCCGGAAACGAACACCGCCCCCAGTGCGGTTTCCCAGGTGTAGCCCATGGTGCCGACCACGGTGTAGGTGAAAAACGCATTCAGGCCCATGCCCGGCGCCAGGCCCACCGGCCAGTTTGCGTACAGGCCCATCAACAGGCAGCCCAGGGCGGCGGCAATGCACGTGGCGACGAACGCGGCACCGTGATCAATGCCGGCATCGGCCATGATGTTGGGGTTGACGAAGATGATGTAGGCCATGGTGATAAAGGTGGTGAGGCCGGCGATCAGCTCGGTCTTCACTGTGGTGCCATGCAAGCGCAGTTTGAACAGGCGTTCCAGCCAGCCGTTGTGGGGCGGGGCAAGGTCCAGCGTAGGGGCTTCGGATTTGCGGCTATCCACGGCAAGTACTCCTCAAGAGTTTTATTGTTATTTCCAGCGCGGGTCACGCAAGTGGGCACGGCGCTGTGAGGTACTGGTGGGTTTTGTTGACCAATAGGTCAGAAACTCGCACGAGGCGAATTATGCTTTTGTATACAAAGAAAGCAAATAATGTTTTCGAATAGCGCGATGAAAGGCTAGTTCGCGGTGCTCAGCGCCTGATTGACGGCCAGCCACCCGGCCACAGCGGCTTCGCCGGCTTCACTGAAAGCACGTTGCAGCAACTTGACCTGCTCACGGCGCAGCGACTGCTCGAAGCGCAGCCCTTCCTCGGTCAGTTGCAGCAGGCGTTTACGCTTGTCGGTCTCCGACGCCACGCTGTGCACCAGGTGCATTTCCTGCAACTGGCGCAGCGGGATATTCAGCGCCTGTTTGCTCACGCCCAGCAATTCCAGCAATTGCTTGACGCTCAACGTCGGGTAGCGCGCGATAAAGAACACGATGCGCTGATGCACCCGGCTCAGCCCACGGCGCTCAAGCATTTCGTCGGCCTTAGCGGTGAACGCCTGGTAACCGAAGAAGAACGCTTGCATGGCTTCTTGCTGGGCGAGGGGGTTTTTAAGGTCAAGCATATTGACGTATCCGTGTGAGTCGTCGTAATTTCGGTCAACCAGTTTGACGTATTTCCCCCAGGCTTCGCTACCGGTGACCCCCATGGCCTTCTCTGAACGTGTTACGCGCCTCAAAAGCTCCTTGATCCGTGAAATCCTTGCGGCGGCCCAGCGACCGGAAGTGATGTCGTTCGCCGGCGGCCTGCCCGCCGAAGCCATGCTGCCGGCGCTGAACTGGGACGACATGCCGCTGAACATCGGCCAATACGGCATGAGCGAAGGCGAGCCGCAGCTGCGTGAACTGCTCGCCGCCGAGGCACGCGCCCTGGGTATCCACTGTCAGGCGAGCCAGGTGCTGGTGGTCAGTGGTTCCCAGCAAACCCTCGACCTGGCGGCCAAGCTGTATGTTGACAAAGGCACGCAGATCCTGCTGGAAGGCCCGACTTACCTGGCGGCCTTGCAGATCTTCCAACTGTTCGGCGCCGACTGCCTCACCGTCCAGCTGGAGGCCGACGGCCCCGACCTGGGTGCCTTGCGCAGCAACCTTGAACGTCATCGGCCAGCGTTCATCTACCTGATCCCGACCTTCCAGAACCCGTCTGCGGTGCGCTACAGCGAGGCCAAGCGCGAAGCCGTCGCCGCCTTGCTCGATGAGTTCGGCGTGACGCTGATCGAAGACGAACCCTACCGCGAGTTGAGCTTCGACGGCGCCAGTGCCAAACCCATTGTCGCCCGCCTGCAGAAAGCCAGCTGGATCTACACCGGCACAGTGTCCAAGACCTTGCTGCCCGGCCTGCGTGTCGGCTACCTGATCGCCAGCCCGGACCTGTTCCCACACTTGCTCAAGCTCAAGCAGTCGGCGGACCTGCACACCAACCGCGTCGGCCAATGGCAGGCGATGCAGTGGATCGGCACGCAGAAATACCAGCAGCACCTGGTGCAGTTGCGCAGTTTTTACCGCGACCGCCGCGATGCGTTCCAGGCCGCGCTGCAGCGCCACTTCGCCGACCTGGCCGACTGGCAAGTGCCCCAGGGTGGATTATTCTTCTGGCTGACCTTGAAACAGCCGCTCGATACCCGCACCTTGTTGGCTCAAGCGCTGGACCAGAACGTCGCGTTCATGCCCGGTGAACCCTTCTTTTCCGAGCCCGACCAGCACCTGGGCTCGTTGCGACTCAATTTCAGCCATATCGACCCGGCCCGCCTGGACGAAGGTCTCAAGCGCCTGGCCGCGGTGGTCCGTCAAGCACAGCACGCGCAAGCGGCATAAGGGGAGCCCCATGTACAAGGTTTATGGCGATTACAAGTCGGGCAACTGCTACAAAGTCAAATTGATGTTGAGCCTGCTGGGCATCCCGTACCAATGGGTCGATGTGGACATCCTCAAGGGTGACACCCAGACCGCCGAATTCCTGGCCAAGAACCCCAACGGCAAGATCCCCGTGCTGGAGCTGGAAGACGGCACCTGCCTGTGGGAGTCCAATGCGATCCTCAATTTCCTCGCCGACGGCAGCGAGTTCCTGCCCACCGAGCCGCGCCTGCGCACGCAAGTGTTGCAGTGGCAGTTCTTCGAGCAATACAGCCATGAGCCGTACATTGCGGTGGCGCGGTTTATCCAGTTCTACCTGAACATGCCGCAAGATCGCCTGGAGGAATACAAAACCACCCATAAGGGCGGCTACAAGGCGCTGAAGGTCATGGAGCGTCAGTTGCAAGCCACGCCGTACCTGGTGGGCGAGCAGTATTCGATCGCTGATATTGCGTTGTACGCCTATACCCATGTGGCCCATGAGGGTGGGTTTGACCTGGCGCCTTATCCGGGGGTACAGGCATGGCTGGAGCGTGTGGCCAGCCATCCGAAACATGTGGCGATGTTGGATTAGACGCAGGTTCAAATGTGGGAGCGGGCTTGCTCGCGAAAGCTGTGGTTCAGTCAAATCATCAGTGACTGACACTCCGCTTTCGCGAGCAAGCCCGCTCCCACATTTAGCGCTGCGTTGTGTCAGATAGTTCGTCTTTAAGTAGATCAAAGCAGCGCAGTGCGGCCGGGCTTAGTGCAACCCCACTGCGACTGATCAACCCGATCTCCCGGTTCACACCCGGATGATCAATAGCGATGCGCTTCAACCCCTCCAGACTGTCCGCCGCTGACTCCGGCAGCACGCTGATCCCCAGCCCCTGGCGCACCAGTGCCAATACCGTCGACATGTAGTTGGCTTCCATGCCGGCGGTCATCGTCAGCTTTGTCTCATCGAATAAGGCATCCACGTGCTCACGCACACTGCTGTCGCGCCCGGTGAGGATGATCGGCTGGTCCGTTAGTTGTTCCAAGGTCAACTGGCGATGGCGGGCGAGCGGATGGCCCTGGGGCACAAACGCACATAATCGGTCATTCAGCACCGGTACGAATTCCAGGCCATGGCTGAGCCGCGCGCGTACGCCAATGCCGAAATCCACCTCGCCGGAACGCACCTGGGCATGAATGCGATGGGCCACCAGGTCATGCAGGCGCACTTCGATCCCGGCAAAACGCTCGCGAAACAGGCGCAGTACCGGCGGCAGCGTGCCGGCGCATACCGAGGGCAGGGCGGCCAGGGTGACCACGCCCCGGCGTAGCGCGGCCAGGTCACGGGAACCGGTGACAATGTTGTCCAGGTCCAGCAGCAGTTTTTCCATGGGGCCGCGGGCTTCCTGGCCGGCGGCGGTGATGCTGACGTGGCGCGGGCTGCGGTCGAGCAGGGCGACGCCGAGCCAGTCTTCCAGTTGTTGCACCTGGACGGTGAGCGCCGAGGGTGACAGGTGCAGCTCATTGGCCGCCTTGGTGAAACTGCCTGTGCGCGCCACAGCAAGGAAGGCCTGGATGTGTTGGATGCTGTTCTTCATTTTGTTTTTCCGAATGCCAGCAGGTGAATATTCCAATTTACAAAGACTACCTCGCTTCCAATACTCCAGGGAAAACAATAACCGGCCACCAAGGCCGCTCTGGAGTAACCCATGCTCGCAACCCTGGGTGTCATCACCATCCTGTGCCTGCTCGCTGCCGTCATGAGCAAACGCCTCTCACCGCTGGTGGCCCTGATCGCCCTGCCGATCATCGCTGCATTGCTTGGCGGGTTTGGCCTGCAGACCAGCGCCTTCATCATCACCGGTATCAAGAACGTCGCCCCCGTGGTGGGCATGTTTGTGTTTGCGATTCTGTTTTTCGGAATCATGACCGATGCCGGCATGCTCGACCCCATCATTGATCGCATCCTGCGCACGGTAGGGACGCGTCCTACACGAATTGTCGTAGGTACCGCGACCTTGGCGCTGCTGGTGCACCTCGACGGCTCCGGCGCGGTGACCTTTCTGGTGACGGTGCCGGCCATGCTGCCCTTGTATACCCGGCTGGGGATCGATAAACGCATCCTCGCGTGTGTCTGTGCGATGGCGGCCGGGGTCAACTTCCTGCCTTGGACCGGCCCGGTGCTGCGCTCGTCGGCGGCCTTGCATGTGCCGGTGGCGGATCTGTTCCAGCCGCTGATCCCGGTGCAGATCGTCGGCCTGATCTTCGTCTTCGCCTGTGCCTGGTGGCTGGGCCATCGTGAGGAAAAACGCCTGGGCCTCGGTGCCGGTTCCAGCGTGGACGCCGTGCCGCAGCGGGTGCTCAGTGACGACGACATCAAGCTGCGCCGCCCGCGCCTGTTCTGGGTCAACCTGATCCTGACGGTGCTGGTGATGGTGGTGATGATCGCCGGCTGGGTCGACCCGGTGGTGATGTTCATGCTCGGCACGGTGATCGCGCTGTGCATCAACTACCCGAACGTCGACGCCCAGCGCGCCCGTATCGACGCGCATGCCAAGACCGCGCTGACCATGGCCAGTATTCTGCTGGCGGCCGGCGTGTTCACCGGCATCATGCAGGGCACCGGCATGCTCAAGGCCATCGCCGAAGTGGCGGTGGCGCAGATCCCGGCCGGCCACGGCAAGCTGATCCCGGCGGTGGTGGGCTTCCTTTCCATGCCGTTGAGCATGCTGTTCGATCCCGATTCCTACTATTTCGGCGTGATGCCGGTGATCGCCGAAGTCGGCAAAGCGTTAGGCGTCGATCCGCTGCAAGTGGCCCAGGCCTCGTTGCTGGGCGTGCACACCACCGGGTTCCCGGTCAGCCCGCTGACCCCCGCGACCTTCCTGCTGGTGGGCCTGTGCAAGATCGAATTGGCCGATCACCAGCGTTTCACCATTCCGTTTCTGTTTGCCGCGTCGGTGTTGATGACCCTGACCGCGTTGCTCCTGGGAGTTATCTGATATGAAAACCTTGCGCATCGGTTCCGGCGCCGGTTATTCCGGCGACCGTATCGAGCCTGCCGTGGAACTGGCCGAGCAGGGCGACCTGGATTACCTGGTGTTCGAGTGTCTGGCTGAACGCACGATTGCCCTGGCGCAACAGGCGCGGATCAGCGATCCAAACGGTGGGTACGACCCCTTGCTCAGCGAGCGCATGCGCCGCGTGTTGCCCTTTGTCGGCGTGCAGGCCGGGCGTCGCCGTCTGCGGGTAGTCACCAATATGGGCGCGGCCAACCCGGTGTCGGCGGCCATTGAAGTGCGGCGGATCGCTGCCGCGTTGGGCCTGGATTTGAAAGTGCTCGCTGTCGTCGGTGACGATGTGTTGAAGGTGCTGCAGCCTGACTTTTTACTGGATAACGGCCAGAGCGTCGGCGCCTTGGGCGAGCGGCTGATTTCGGCGAATGCCTACCTGGGCGTCGACGGCATCCTGCAAGCTTTGCGCGCCGATGCCGACGTCGTCATCACCGGACGCGTGGCCGACCCCTCGCTGTTCCTGGCGCCGCAGATGTTTGAATTGGGCTGGGCGGCGGACGATTGGCCGCGCCTGGGGCGCGGCACGTTGGTGGGGCATCTGCTCGAATGTGCCGGGCAAGTCAGCGGCGGGTATTTCGCCGACCCAGGCTTCAAGGATGTGGATGACCTGGCTCGCCTGGGCTTCCCCTTGGCTGAAATCAATGCCGACGGTGAAGCCGTGATCACCAAGGTGGCCGGTTCCGGTGGGCGGGTCAGCCGTGCCACCTGTATCGAACAACTTATCTACGAAGTGCACGACCCGGCCGCCTACCTCACGCCGGATGTGACGGCGGACTTTTCCCGGGTGGGGTTTGTCGAGGAGGGCGTCGATCGCGTTCGCGCCCAGGGCGCCGACGGGCGTGCGCGACCCGAGCAGTTGAAGGTCAGCGTCGGTTACCTGGAGGGTTGGATCGGTGAAGGGCAGATGTCGTATGGCGGCCCCGGCGCTGTCGCACGAGCCCAACTGGCAAGGGATGTGGTCCTCAAGCGTCTTGAGCTGACCGGCGTGAAGATGCAGGACGTGCGCGCCGAGCTGATCGGCATGGACTCGCTCCACGGCCCGCGCAGCGGCGTCGCCCCCTGGGAAGTGCGCCTGCGCGTGGCCGCGCGCTGCGAAGAACGCAGCGAAGCCGTGCGTGTGGGCAATGAAGTGGAAACCCTTTATACCAACGGCCCGTCGGGCGGCGGCGGCGCGAGCAAAAGCGTGCGCCAGGTGGTGGCGGTGGCGTCGTTGCTGCTGCCGCGTAACGCGGTCAAGCCGAGGATCGAAGCATGAAGCTGCATACGCTGGCCCATTCCCGCACCGGAGATAAGGGCGACACCTCGAATATCTCGATCATTGCCTATCGCGCCGAGGATTATCCGTTGCTGTGCGAATACTTGACGGCCGAGCGCGTGGCCGAGTTCTTCGCGGGCATGCGCGAGGCAGGCGCGGCGCAGGTAAGGCGCTATGAATTGCCCAACGTGCAGGCGCTGAACTTCGTGCTGCCGGGGATCCTGCGCGGTGGCGTCACGCGTTCGCTGGCGCTGGATGCCCATGGCAAGTGCCTGGGTTCGGCGCTGTTGGACCTGGACTTGGTAATACAGGACTAAATGTGGGAGCGGCGGTGCGACGATTCGACTTGCTCGCGAATGCGGCAGATCAGTCAATTAATTCGGCGACTGACACACCGCTTTCGCGAGCAAGTCGAATCGTCGCACCGCCGCTCCCACATGGGATCTGCGCAAGCTTTTAGACCGCGGCGAACCGCTGGTCCAGGTAATCAATGATCACCTTGGAGTCATACATCCAGGTCGTCTGGCCATTTTCTTCGATGCGCAGGCACGGCACCTTGATCTTGCCGCCTTGCTCCAGCAGGGTCTGGCGGTCCTGTGGGTTGTTCTTTGCGTCTTTCAACGCCACTGGCACATTCAGGCGGTGCAGGGTGCGGCGGGTTTTCACGCAGAACGGGCAAGCGTGGAACTGGTAGAGGGTCAGTTCCTTGGCCGCTGCGTTCACCTGCGCCTGCTGTTCGGCGCTGCGTTGTTTTTTGCGTGGGCGGGTAAGGTAGTCGCCCGCGATGATGAGTTGGCCGAGGCCCACTCGAAGTGCTTTGACGAACATGGCTGAAACCTCTTGCCCATGACAGAAGGGGCCGCAGCTTACCTGATTTTTGCCGGGCGAAAAAAAACCGGCGATGAACGCCGGTTCTTCCTACGCAGCCCGTTACTTGATCAGGCTGAGAAACTCGCTGCGGGTAGCCGCGTTTTCGCGGAACTCACCGAGCATCACCGAGGTGATCATCGACGAATTCTGCTTCTCGACCCCGCGCATCATCATGCACATATGCTTGGCCTCGATCACCACGGCCACGCCCAGGGCACCGGTCACCTGCAGCACCGCATCGGCGATCTGGCGGCTGAGGTTTTCCTGGATCTGCAGGCGGCGCGCATACATGTCGACGATCCGCGCGACCTTCGACAGGCCCAGCACTTTGCCGCTCGGGATATACGCCACGTGGGCCTTGCCGATAAACGGCAGCAAGTGGTGTTCGCACAACGAGTACAACTCGATGTCCTTGACCAGCACCATTTCGCTGTTGTCAGAACTGAACAAGGCACCGTTGGTGACTTCTTCCAGTGTCTGCGCATAGCCACGGCAGAGGTACTGCATTGCCTTGGCGGCACGTTTTGGCGTGTCGAGCAGGCCCTCGCGGGAAACGTCCTCGCCGAGTTGGCCGAGGATCGCAGTATAGTTTTGTTCCAATGTCACAGGGCTGTTTCCGTATGGATTTCAGAACGGTACGGTGTATGCCTGTACCAATGTGAAGCGCAGTTTTCAGCGGGTGTAGCGCATCGCGTGCTGATTAATGGCGCATATAGTAGCTTAGGTGCGTCGACAGTTGTATTCCTTGGCGATACCGATGCTAGAGTCAGCCCTCGTTGAGGAGGACCCGATGACACCCTTGGAACGAAGCATTTCTGAGCGCGCCGTACTTTTTGCCAAAGCAAATCGGACACGAATAGCTCGGGAGTTGGCCTGCCTGAGTCGATATCCGGGTGAAGAGTATCCAGTGTCAGTTTTTATGGCCGGCTCCCCTGGCGCAGGCAAGACAGAAGTTTCGAAATCTTTTATCCGTTTGATGGAGGCCCACGGATCGACTGCTCTTCGTATCGATCCTGACGATTTCAGAGAATATTTTCCTGAGTACACGGGTGGGAACTCAAGTCTTTTCCAGCGTGGTGTAACAGCCATAGTGGAACGGACCGTCGACCTTGTTTACCAACAGTGCCAGTCGTTTCTTTTGGATGGAACACTTGCGAATCTTGATGTCGCCCGAAAAAATGTTCAACGTGCTCTCGATAAGAAAAACCGATCGGTTCAAGTGATCTATGTTTATCAGAAACCGACGTTAGCCTGGGAGTTTGTGTTGGCACGTGAAGCCATCGAAGGAAGGAACATTCCCTGCAATGAGTTTGTTCGTCAGTTCTACGCATCAAAGGCGACGGTTTGTCAGTTAAAACGCGAATTTCAGGATCGCCTCCAGGTCGATGTGCTCATCAAGGACACGGACGGTGGTGATGCAGAGGTCGGTATCGACCTTTCGGCTGAGGACGTTGACGAGTGGGTCAGCCAGCCCTACCATCCAGATCAACTTGAGCAAATTTTGACCGGAGCAGCCTTATGAAAGGCGGAATCACGGAATCGGTAGAAACATATCAATCAACGACCATGTCGGACTTTTTCCGCAACTGTTCGGTAGAAGAAAGGCGGGCGGTGTATCGAAGCGCAGCCAATACTGCAATAACGATGCAAAAAGCTGTGATTTCTTTGGCCAAAGAAAAGAAGTCTCAAGAGGTTAATGGCAACTAGGCATCTGGCCCATTAAGCCAAAGCCCAGCCTGAGTGCTGGGCTTTTCATCTCACTCGTCGCGCCCTTCCATCATCGTGCGCTTGAGCATCACATACACCGCACCCGCGCCGCCGTGGCGGGCCTGGCATGAGGTAAAGCCGAGCACCTGGGCGTGCTGGCGCAGCCAGGTGTTGACGTGGCTCTTGATCATGGGCCGCTTGCCGTCCAGCCGCACGGCCTTGCCGTGGGTGACGCGCACGCAGCGAATCTCGAACTTGGTCGCTTCGGCAAGGAAGGCCCACAGGGTTTCCCGGGCTTTCTCCACGTTCATGCCGTGCAAATCAAGGCTGCCTTCGAACGGGATCTGGCCGGCCTTGAGCTTGCGCATCTGGCTTTCCTGCACGCCATCGCGGGCCCACATCAGCTCGTCTTCGGGGCCGACGTCGATCACGAATTGGTCCGACAGGCCGTCCACGGTGGTGGCGTCGGTGCGCACGGTCGCGGCCTGGCGCAGCTTGGCGATCTGCGCCCGGTCGGCCTTGGGCTTGCCGGTGTCGGCGCGGTCGTGCTTGATCGGCTTGACGCCGCGCAGCTCGTTCTTGAACAGGGAAAAATCGTCGTCTTGCATGATGGCCTCCGCGAAGGGCGGGCAGTTTACCTAAAACGCGGCGGCCAGGGCGCAGGAAACGCTATCCAAGCGCCATCAGTCGTGCTTTTTCATCAGGTGCGAAGCGATGTTGAGCGACAATGGCTGGCGCATTTTCCGACGGCTGCGCCGCCATAACCACACGCCCAGCCACAGCACCAGCAGGCCAATCGCCAACAGAATCGCCGAGCCGCCAGGGCTGGCATTCAGCTCGCCAAGGGCCGGAGAGTGACCAAACAGGCCGGCGCCACCAGCGCCGGCCAGCAGCAGACCTACAATCGCCAGCAGCGCGGCAATGCCGGCTACCAGGCGCAGACGCCAGTTGCTCGGGCCCTTGGGGCGCAAGCGACGAGCATCAAAACCATCGGATATCTTCATTCCGACCTTTCCTCCAGGGTATCGGCCCTTCGACCGGACAATACACAGGTTGTTCCGGGACGAGGGGTAAATGCGCCAAATGAAAGGGTCTTGCGCATGAGCGAGGCAATAAACATTGCCGCGTCGCTCATCGGCGCTCGTTTGGATCAGATCAGGTCTTTAGTCAGCGCAAGGGTGGCGAAATTGTCGGCCATGATCGCCATTTCGGTCTGCTGCACATGCTCGGCGCTGAGGATGCCGCCTTTGTAAGGCAGGTCACGGGTGGCGCAGGCATCTTCGACCAGGGTGCAGCGAAAGCCCAGGTTCTTGGCGGCGCGCACGGTGGTGCTGACGCTTGAATGGCTCATGAAACCGCAGACGATCAGGTCCAGGGAACCAAGATCCTGCAGATGCTTTTCCAGGCCGGTGCCGTGGAACGCGCTGGGCAACAGTTTGCCGATGATGGTTTCGTCACCTTCAGGCTCAAGGCCCGGGATGAATTCGCCGCGCTCGCCCTGGGGGTCAAACAGGCCGCCCACGGTGCCCAGATGGCGCACGTGCACGATCGGGCGCCCGGCGTTGCGCGCCGAAGACACAAGCTGCTTGATGTTGCTGACCGCCGCGTCCATGCCGGACAGGGCGAGCGGGCCGCTGAGGTATTCCTTCTGGGCGTCGATGATCACGAGGGTCGCATGGCTGAGGTTCGCTGCTGCGTAACCACGACCGCTGAGTTGAAACATCGTCTTTGGAACGGACATTCTGGGGCTCCTGTGAGGGGGGCTTTTGCGCCATTGTCCACTGGCTGAGCGGTTCTGTGAATCGCTACCATCGTAAGGTACGCCGTTGCTGGCGTGCAGCCATGTCAAGAGGCTGGCCTGTTTAACACAATGAGGCTAATTCAGATGAAATCCGACGGGTGGCAGAGGCTTTTTCGTACATCGTCGGTACAGGTGAAGGCTGTTAGAATCGCCAGTCGTTTTTTCCAGGAGCTTACCCCGTGACCACTTCCCGCCTGCGCACCTTGCGCGATCATATCCGTTGGGCTGTCAGCCGTTTCCATGGGGAAGACCTGTTTTTTGGCCATGGCACCGACAACGCCTGGGACGACGCCCGGCAACTGGTGCTCGGCGCCCTGCACCTGCCTTGGGAAATCGCCGACAGCTACCTCGACTGCAACCTGGAAGAAGAGGAAGTTGCCCACCTGCAACGGTTGCTGCATCGCCGCATCCACGAACGCGTGCCGACGCCTTATTTGATTGGTGAAGCCTGGTTTTGCGGCTTGTCGTTTATCGTCGATGAGCGCGTGCTGATCCCGCGTTCGCCGATCGGCGAGCTGATCGAAAACCGCTTCGCACCCTGGCTGGCCCAGCCGCCGGCACGCATCCTCGACCTGTGCACCGGCTCCGGCTGCATTGGCATCGCGTGTGCCTACGAGTTCCAGGACGCCGAAGTGGTGCTGGGTGACTTGTCCTTCGAAGCCCTGGAAGTGGCCAACCAGAACATCGAACGCCACGGCGTCGACCAGCGCGTCTACACCGTGCAGGGCGACGGCTTCGACGGCCTGCCAGGCCAGCGCTTCGACCTGATCGTGTCCAACCCGCCGTATGTGGATGCCGAAGACTTCGCCGATATGCCCGACGAATACCAGCACGAGCCGGAGCTGGGTCTGGCCTGCGGCGACGATGGCTTGAACCTGGTGCGGCGCATGCTGGCCGAGGCGGCGGACCATCTGACGGAGAAGGGCTTGCTGATCGTTGAAGTGGGCAACAGCCAGGTGCACGTCGAGGCGCTGTACCCGGAAGTCGACTTCGCCTGGCTGGAGTTCCAGCGTGGCGGGCACGGGGTGTTCATGCTGACGGCGGAGCAATGCCGCCAGCATCAGGCGGTGTTTGCCGCCAGGGTCTGACGGCAGGAGCGCGGTCAGTTTGGGAGCTGGCTTGCGATAGCCATAGATATCTAAACAATTTCAACGGCTGACAAATCTCTCTGTGGCGAGCGGGCTTGCCCCGCGTTGGGCTGCGCAGCAGACCCAGTCAGCAGAATGCGGTGTATCAGACATTCCGCAGAGCCTGATTTTAGGGCTGCTTCGCAGCCAACGCGGGGCAAGCCCGCTCGCCACAGGGGAAACCGCCAACCTGTGCAAGCTGACCCACCGTCATCGCAGCGATGCGGCGACCCGACAAGCCAGCTCCCACAGGTTGATCGCATTTCAACCGGCTACCGGTGCGTGGCAATCCAGATCAACAACCCTGCCTGAAACACCGTAAACGCCACCAAACAGGTGATGGTAAAGCGCAACCCGCTGTCCTCACGCTTGAATTTGGTGACCTTTTCCTCTTCCTTGCGCAGCTTCACTTCCTGCTCCGCCAGGTTCTGCTCGGCTTGCTGCAGCATCTGAGCAGCCTCCAGAATCTCCACGAACTGTACCTTCTCGGTGTTCCAGTTCTCCAGCACATCGCCGACCTTGCCCGGCTGCACGTTACCCTTCAGATGCTGGACATCGGCGTAGGCCACATCAAAACCGTGGATGCGCAGGAAATGATCGCGGCGCAGGCGCGTGGATTCGTTCAGCGCGTCCTTGTTGGACAGGTCCACGCCGTCGACGCGGTAATGCGACCATTTTTTCTTCGCCCAGGCCGCCGCTTGGGCCACCAGAAAGCGGCCGATCCCACGGTTGACCGGTTCGATTTCCAGGCTGTTGCCCGGGCCGAAGTGCACACGATGCTTATCGTGGTCGACCCAGATATCCAGGTGATTCTGCTCACGGCGCACGCGCTGCCCCGGTAACTGAATGACCATGCGCAGCAGGCTGTGGTGTTTGTCATGGCGCTCGGCATAGCCGAACTGCACGAACCGCAACGGCCGCACCCCCGTGGCGCGGTCAATGGCCAGGGGCGCCAGGCGCAGCATCTTGAAATGCTCGGCCTGAACATCCGCCCACGGCAGGGCCGCCGCGTCGACGGCCTCGGTTTTTTCAGCCGGGGTTTCGGCGGTAGATTCCGGTGTTGCTTCAGTGGTTGTCATGCGGCGCGATCCTGTCCAAACCCAGCAAGCCGACAGTCTTTTTGCTGTCGACCTTGGGCTTATCGGCCGTTTTCGCCAGGACTGGAGGCCAATTGCCGCTTAGCGCGGTTGCAGGCCGTCGATAAAGCGCACCAGGCGGCTGCCCAGCTCGGCGGCGAGGGGCAATTGCGGGTCGTTGTAAGAGGCCAGCTGCTGTTTTACATCGTTGGGCACGATGCGCATCACGTGGTTCATGCCTTCGATCACCGCCAACTGTGCGTCGGGCTTGGCCTTTTTCAGTTGCTGGGCGTCGCCCACGCCGACCTGGATATCGTTAGTGCCCTGGATGATCAGCGCCGGCATGCGCAGCTTGGCGAAGGCGGCCGACGGGTCGGCACGGAACAGGCTGATCAGGTACGGCTGCACGCTGGGTCGGAAAATGCCTTCCAGCGGGCCAGGCACATCCGCATCCACTTGGCCTGCCTTTAGGTGATCGAGGATTTGATTGCTGCGCAGCAGCAGGGCAGGGGGCAAGTGATCGGCCAACTGTTGACGAATGACCTGGTCGACCGGGCGCGCGCTGCCGGACAGCGAAATCACGCCCGCCGGGTCCAGTTGCGGCGCGGCGAGGGCCGCCACCAGGGCACCTTCGCTGTGGCCGAGCACAATCAAGGGGCCCATGCGTTTGTCGGCCTTGAGCAGTTTGCCCCAGGCCACGGCGTCCGCGACATAGGCGTCCAGGGTCAGGTTGCGCTCGTCAGGCGTGGCGGCCAGGCTGGCAGCGACGCCACGCTTGTCGTAGCGCACGCTGGCGATGTTGTGCCGGGCCAGTACCCAGGCCAGGCGCTTGAGGCTGTCGTTGCGCGCGCCGTCGGCGCTGTTGCCGTTACGGTCGGTGGGGCCGGAGCCGGCGATGATCAGCACCACCGGCACGGGTTTGTCCGACTGCGGTAACAGCAGCGAACCGAACAGCTCGCCGTTGCCGGTGTCGAGGCTGATGGGGCGTTGCAGTACGACAGGGGAGGCGGCCTGGACCACGGCGGCAAACAGGGTGAGGGTAAATAGCAGAACTCGCAGCATCATCGCGCCATCATTGGAGAGGTGCCGGTTGGACCAGAGTCTACCGGTAAGGTTTCGAGGATGAACTAGTCGGTTGGCCTGCGTATACTGGCGGCCTTAAGTTATTACAGTTGACTTGATTCAACTGATTTCACGGAGCGCCCTGCATGTCCGGCAATACCTTCGGCAAGCTGTTCACTGTCACCACCGCGGGCGAAAGCCATGGCCCGGCGTTGGTCGCCATTGTCGACGGCTGCCCGCCAGGCCTGGAGCTGTCTCTGGAAGACCTGCAGCGTGACCTCGACCGCCGCAAGCCTGGCACCAGCCGCCACACCACTCAGCGCCAGGAGCCCGACGAAGTCGAGATCCTCTCCGGCGTGTTCGAAGGTCGCACCACCGGTTGCGCCATTGGCCTGCTGATCCGCAACACCGACCAGAAGTCCAAGGACTACTCGGCCATCAAGGACCTGTTCCGCCCGGCCCACGCCGACTACACCTACCACCACAAATACGGCGAACGCGACTACCGCGGCGGCGGCCGCAGCTCGGCCCGCGAAACCGCCATGCGCGTGGCCGCCGGTGCCATCGCCAAGAAATACCTGGCCACCCAGGGCATCGTTGTTCGCGGCTACATGAGCCAACTGGGCCCGATTGAAATCCCGTTCAAGACCTGGGACAGCGTGGACGACAACGCTTTCTTCAGCCCCGACCCGGACAAGGTGCCGGAGCTGGAGGCCTACATGGACCAGTTGCGCCGCGATCAGGATTCCGTGGGTGCTCGGATCACCGTGGTTGCCGAAGGCGTCAAGCCCGGCCTGGGCGAGCCGATCTTCGACCGCCTCGACGCTGAACTGGCCCACGCGCTGATGAGTATCAACGCCGTGAAAGGCGTGGAAATCGGCGCCGGCTTCGCCTGCGTGGCGCAACGTGGCACCGAGCATCGCGACGAGCTGACCCCCGAAGGTTTTCTCAGCAACAACGCCGGCGGCATCCTCGGCGGTATTTCCTCCGGCCAGCCGATCGTGGCACACCTGGCGCTCAAGGCGACGTCGAGCATCACCACGCCGGGCCGTTCGATCGATGTGCACGGCAATCCGGTGGACGTGATCACCAAGGGCCGCCACGACCCGTGTGTCGGCATCCGTGCCACGCCGATCGCCGAGGCGATGATGGCCATCGTGCTGATGGACCATCTGCTGCGTCATCGCGGGCAGAACGCCGACGTACGCGTGAGTACGCCGGTGCTGGGCCAGCTGTGACGGCCTGACGGTGACCACGCTCCCCTACTGGCGCCTCTCCAGCTTCTACCTGTTCTACTTCGCCCTGCTCGGCGCAACCGCGCCGTTCCTGGCGCTGTACTTCGACTATTTGGGGTTCTCCAGCGCGCGTATCGGCGAACTCGTGGCCATCCCCATGCTGATGCGCTGCGTGGCGCCCAATCTGTGGGGCTGGCTGGGCGACTACACGGGCAGGCGCCTGGCCATCGTGCGCTTCGGCGCGCTGTGCACCCTGGCGAGTTTTTCACTGATTTTCGTCAGCCACACCTACGCCTGGCTGGCGCTGGTGATGGCGCTGCATGCGTTCTTCTGGCACGCGGTGCTGCCCCAGTTCGAAGTGATCACCCTGGCCCATCTGCAAACACAGACCGCGCGCTACAGCCAGGTCCGCCTGTGGGGCTCGATTGGTTTCATCCTCACCGTGGTGATCATGGGGCGCCTGTTCGACTGGCTGAGCCTGGATATCTACCCGGTGGTGGTCGTGGTGATCATGGCCGGTATTATCGGCGCCAGCCTGTGGGTACCGAACGCGCAGCCGGCCGTCCAGGGCAATCGCGTGGCGGGCGAAGGCTTTCTCAAGCAATTGCGCAGCCCCGGCGTGCTGGCGTTCTACGCCTGCGTGGCGCTGATGCAAATGAGCCACGGCCCGTACTACACCTTTCTCACCCTGCACCTTGAGCAACTGGGCTACAGCCGTGGCGTGATCGGCTTGCTGTGGGCGCTGGGGGTAGTGGCGGAAGTGCTGATGTTCCTGGCCATGAGCCGCATCCTCGCGCGCTTTTCGGTGCGTCGCGTGCTGCTGGCCAGTTTCCTGCTGGCGGCGCTGCGCTGGTTGCTGCTGGGGGCGTTTGCCGAGTTTTTCTGGGTGCTGTTGCTGGCGCAGGTGATGCACGCCGCCACGTTCGGCAGCTTCCATGCCGCAGCGATTGCCTTTGTGCAGCGCAGTTTCGGCGACAAACAACAAGGCCAGGGCCAGGCGCTGTATGCGGCGCTGGCGGGCACTGGCGGTGCGCTGGGCGCGCTGTATTCAGGCTACAGTTGGAACCTGTTGGGGCCGACCCTGACCTTCAGCATTGCCAGCGTCGCCGCCCTGGCGGCCGCCGTTATCATCGGTTTTCGATTGCACGAGCAGAACCAAGGAACCCTTCAATGAGTTATGTCGCTGTCTACTCCGCCGCTGCACCGGACACGCCCAACAAGGTCCTGACCCATTTCGATGACATCGCCGCCACCTTGGCCGAGCACGGTGTGCGTTTTGAGCGCTGGCAGCCCGGCCCGATTGAGCAAGGCGCCAGCGATGCCGAATTGATCGCGGCATACCAGGCGCAGATCGACGCGCTTGGCTACAGCTGCGTTGAGGTGCTGCGCGTGACCGGCGACCCCACCCAGCAAGCCGAGCTACGCTCCAGTTTCCTGGACGAGCGCCGCTACAATGAAGACGACGTGCGATTGTTCATTGCAGGCCAAGGATTGTTCGCCCTGCACATCGACGACTACGTGTATGCCGTGCGTTGTGAGAAAAACGACCTGCTGGTGATTCCGGCCGGTACGGCGCACTGGTTCGATATGGGAGAGCACCCGCACTTCGTGGCGTTGCGGCTGTTTGATTCAGCGCAAGGGTGGGTGCCTGCCTTCACGGGTGACGATATTGCCCGGCGCTTTCCGGGTTTGGACGATTAATCGTGCGCTATCAGAAGCGTCAATCCCCATATGTTGGAAGTTGCTGTGGGAAGAAACCTAAACTTCTGTAAGGCCTTGCTGTTTATTGCAGGGCTTACGCTTGATTACTGTTCTTTATGTAACTCTCTGAGGCCTTAACGTTTATATCGCCTGTCAATAGGAGTAATCCGAAAGGTGATGGAGCGTCAGCCATTAAAAGGAGAGAACATATGCGAGGTCCAGAGGAAGCGTTTCTACCATCGTATTCGGTGCCCAACGCGGTCAGACGACGCTTGAGCTTGTCGGGCAGGCCGCTGACGCCGGCAGAGCTTGAGATCTTGCGCTGGGCCTCGGAAGGCAAGACGGTCTGGGAGATCAGCCAGATACGCGCCACGTCCGAAGCCACGGTAAAATTCCACCTGCGCAATATCTACTGCAAGTTGGAGGTCACCAATCGCGTGCAGGCGATGAACGAAGCGGCGCGTCAGGGCCTTTACTGAAAGCACGAAAAAGGGCCGCGACACTCAACGGTGTCGTGGCCCTTTTTGGTGTGGCATGTCTTAAGCCGAATGGTAAGTCGGCAGGGCAAAGCGGTTCTGGCTTTGCAGCATCGAAATTTGCGGCAGATCGCTGGCTTGTTCAGCCAGGTCGCGGCGAATGGCGCTGATAACCCAAGTCAGCTGATCGGCAGTGTGCAACTGCTGGTAAGAGATCGAGCGCTTGACCTGTTTGCCTTCGCTGTTACGCAGGGTCAACAGGATGCCGCCGTCAGGGCGTGGCTGGGTGGTGACGTCATAGTTGGAGAATACTGAGGCGAATTTATCTTGGATCAGGCTCATGTCTATCAGCTCCATTGGCTCAAGTTGGCAAGCATGGAGTGATAGGTGCAGTGATTGTGCCAGCTTGTGATTTATAAAAATTACCTTATAAATCAACAGCTTGAAAAATTAGCGGATTTTCGATTTCGTGCAATTTGCATGAAGGGCCATCATGCATCCTGCATTTTGCGTTGTTCGTCCTGGCTGAACGGTCGCGCGCTTACTGCTAAAGACTGTGTTTTCGTCGCGAAATTCCCTCCTGCGGCGGTCGCTCATCGGGATACAAAACTTTTCAAATCCCGCGTGTACAGCTGAAGAGGGGCTGACGTACTTTCCTGCAAGGTTTTAAGAAGAATAAGAAAAAGGACGTTCTCATGAACCGCTCGCCAAACGACATGATCACCTGGAGCAAAATGCTGCGTAAGGTGCCTGCCATTGTGCGCGCCCTGCCGCGCGTCGTGCGCGGCATGCGTGCCGCCACTGTCACCGATCCTCGGCAGCCCTGCGGCCTGGGCTGGCATTTCGAGCAGGCTACCCTGCGTAACCCGGATGGTACGGCGTTGTTGTACGCCGACCGCGTGCTCAGCTACAACGAAGTGAACCAACACGCCAACCGTATCGCCCATCACTTGCAGGCCCAAGGCATTCGCAAGGGCGACGTGGTGGCGATGTTTGTCGAGAACCGTCCCGAATTGCTGCTGAACGTGCTGGCCGTGGCCAAGCTGGGCGGCGTCTGCGCCATGCTCAATACGGCGCAAACCCAGGCGGCGCTGGTGCACAGCCTGAAGCTGGTGAACCCGGTGGCGATTGTGGTGGGGGAGGAATTGGTGGCCGCCTATGAAGCGGTGCGTAGCCAGGTGGCGATCGAGGCGCAACGCACCTGGTTTGTCGCCGAGCAACAGGGCAGTGCGTTGCCCGAAGGTTACATCGACCTGATGGCTGCCAGCGTCGAAAGCCCTGCGGACAACCCGGCCACCACCGCGCAGGTCTTCTTCAACGACCCTTGCTTCTATATCTATACCTCCGGCACCACGGGCTTGCCCAAGGCCGGCATCATGAAACACGGTCGCTGGACCAAGACCGCTGTCAGCTTCGGCAACATTGCCCTGAACATGGGCCCGGATGACGTCCTCTATTGCACGCTGCCGCTGTACCACGCCACCGGCCTGTGTGTGTGCTGGGGCTCGGCAATTGTCGGGGCGTCGGGGTTTGCCATCCGCCGAAAATTCAGTGCCAGCCAGTTCTGGGACGATGCCCGCAGGTTCAAGGCGACCACCCTCGGCTACGTCGGTGAGTTTTGCCGTTACCTGCTCGACCAGCCCACCAGTACGAACGACCGTGACAACCGCGTGACCAAGATGGTCGGTAATGGCCTGCGCCCTGGCGTGTGGGCGCAGTTCAAGCAACGCTATGGCGTGGATCATGTCTGCGAGCTGTACGCCGCCAGCGACGGCAATATCGGTTTTACCAACGTACTCAATTTCGACAACACCATCGGCTTTTGCCTGCAGCGTTGGGCGCTGGTCGACTACGCCCACGACAGCGGCGAACCGCTGCGTGGCAACGATGGCTTCATGCACAAGGTGCACACCGGCGGGCAGGGTTTGTTGTTGGCCCGGATCGATGAAAAATCACCCTTTGATGGCTACACCGACCCCGAAAAGAACCGCCAGGTGATCCTCGCCGACGTGTTCGAGAAGGGCGATCGCTACTTCAATACCGGCGATCTGGTGCGCAGCATCGGCTTCGGCCATGCGCAATTTGTCGATCGCCTGGGCGATACCTACCGCTGGAAGGGCGAAAACGTCTCCACTACCGAAGTAGAGAACGTCCTGCTGCAACATCCGCAAATTGCCGAAGTCGTGGCCTATGGCGTGGAAATCGACAACACCAACGGCCGTGCCGGCATGGTCGCCATTACTCCGAGCGAGTCCCTGGCCGCCCTGGATATGCGCGAGCTGCTGCAGTTCGCCCATGGCCAGCTGCCTCACTATGCGGTGCCGTTGTTCCTGCGGATCAAAGTGAAGATGGAAACCACCGGCACCTTCAAATATCAGAAGGTGCGGCTCAAGGAAGAGGCGTTCGATCCGGACAAGGCGGGCAATGATCCGGTCTACGCCTGGTTGCCGGGTTCGGACTGCTATGTGCCCGTGACGGGGCAATTGCTCGCGCAGATTCAAGGCGGACAGTTCCGCTATTGATTCTGCCTATGGCGGTTTTTCACAAAAAAACCATGACAGGCGGGAACTCCCTCGCGACACTGGCGCCTATCCAGTACTTGCACAAGGAGCCCCACATGTCAGACCAAGCCAAACAAATGACCGATGACGAAGCCGCCGAATTTGCCGAGCAGGTCTTCGACGTGGCCCGCAAAGGCGACGCTGCCATGCTTGCCGCGCTGCTGGCGAAGGGTTTGCCGGCTAATTTTCGCAACCATAACGGCGACACCCTGCTGATGCTCGCGGCCTACCACGGCCATGTCGAGGCGGTGAAAGTGCTGCTGGAGTTCAAGGCCGACCCGCTGATTGCCAACGACAAGAACCAATTGCCCATCGCCGGCGCGGCGTTCAAGGGCAACCTGCCGGTGGTCAAGGCGCTGATCGAAGGCGGCACGCCGATCGAAGCCGCGTCCTCCGATGGCCGCACCGCATTGATGATGGCGGCGATGTTCAACCGCGTGGAGATGGTCGATTACCTGCTCGGCCAGGGCGCCAACCCCAAGGCTACCGATGCCCAGGGCGCCACTGCATTGGCGGCGGCGCGGACCATGGGCGCAGTGGATACGGCGGCGCGGTTGCAGAAACTGGTGTAGGCTACGCGCCCTGAAAAACCAGCCCGCCACAGGACCACGCCCATGAAAACCGCCCTCGTCGAACTCATCAGCAAAATCAGCGCCGGCGTCATGAGCGAGGACGAAGTGGCGCGTATCGCCGATGAAGCGGCCCAGGCCTACGCGGATCCTGCGGCGTTCCTGGCGGCCAACCCGGACATCAACTACGACGACACCTTCCCGATTGCGCTGGGCGAATGGATCGTGGTTGGCAGCCTGCCGGACACCGTGCTGTTCCAGGCCGACACCTACGGCGATCTGTTCGCGCAGATCGTCGCGTCGTTCGGGCCGGGTGTCGCGTTCAACCTCAAGCCCAAGCAATTGGCCAAGACCGAGCCCCTCACCGCACTGAACCGCATCCAGATCCAGATGAGCGCCCTCAGCGCGCAAGACGGCGGCTACGTGCTGCTCGACTTCAGCCAACCGCTGGATGACGAGATCCAGGCCGTGCTGGTCTATGGCAACGACGTGCCGCGCGTGCTGGCGTTGTGCGCCGAAGTCGGCATCAAGGGCGAGCCGTCCCTGGAAGCGCTGAAGATCGCCGTTCACGTCTGAAATAATACGGAACCCCTGCCAGGGCTGACTATCCTACAAGTGCATGCCCTCACTTAGGAGCGACACCATGGGTTCCACTTTTAATGGCTTGGTCGGGCTGATCATCCTGGCGCTGGATATCTGGGCGATCATCAACGTCTTCAAAAGCGGCGCGAGCACAGGCGCCAAGGTGCTCTGGATCCTGCTGATCCTGTTGCTGCCGGTGCTGGGCTTGATCATTTGGGCGATTGCCGGGCCGCGGGGCAACGTGCGGATCTGATTGCACTTCAATCTAGAGCGGGCTCGGTAAATGTGGGAGCGGGCTTGCTCGCGAAAGCGGTGGATCAGTCAACCCTTTCATGACTGACACACCGCATTCGCGAGCAAGCCCGCTCCCACATTTGTTTTAGGTGCGGTTTGAAATTTGTATCGAAATATTCGCTACACAGAATTTTCACACAGCGTTTCGGACAATTCCCTTCGCTTCGCTTCCCTGTAGGACGCCTCTGTCACTTGCCGGGGAAAAGCGTCAAAAGCACGGTTTTTCCTCAGTAATCAATAGCGTTGATGGCATTGATCGGGCACCATTTGCGCCAACGCGCTAACCCCCCGTTCCTACACGCTTGGGCGTGGGCAGGATGCCGCTGCAATATTTCGCAACTTAAACTTCCAATGGGTCCTAAAACGACATGGCAAACCCGGATGCCCTGAATCAGCAGCGTGCTTCAAATCGTCTGCTGCAACCGACCGTCAAATCCCATCTGGCGTACACGCTGCTTTGCGCGCTGGTCATGATGGTGATGTTTTCCCTGCTGCGCCTGGCGCTGCTGGTCTACAACCGCGAAATGATCCTCGACACGCCGGCCTCGACCTTCCTTGAAGCGTTCGGCAACGGCCTGCGCCTGGACTTGCGCCTGGTGGTGTACCTGGTCATTCCGTTGCTGCTGGCACTGTTCAGCGTACGGGCGATGGCCGCCCGCGGGTTCTTCCGTTTGTGGTTGACCGTTGTGTCCAGCATCGCGCTGTTCCTGGGCTTGATGGAAATGGACTTCTACCGCGAATTCCACCAGCGCCTCAACGGCCTGGTGTTCCAGTACGTGAAGGAAGACCCGAAAACCGTGATGAGCATGCTCTGGTACGGTTTCCCGGTGGTGCGCTACCTGCTGGCCTGGGCCGTGGGCACGCTGCTCCTGAGCATCGCGTTCAAGGGCGCTGACCGTGCGACGCGCCCACGCGGCCCGTTCAGCGGTGGCAGCATCGGCACTCGCCCGGTGGCACCGTGGTACATGCGTAGCGCGGTGTTCGTGGTGTGCCTGTTGATCGCTGTGGTTGCCGCGCGCGGCACCCTGCGCCAGGGCCCGCCGCTGCGTTGGGGTGATGTGTACACCACCGATTCGAACTTCGCCAACCAGTTGGGCCTCAACGGCACCTTGTCGTTGGTAGGCGCGGCCAAGGCACGTTTCTCCGAGCACCGCGACAACACCTGGAAGGCCACGCTGGAACAACCGCTGGCGACCCAGACCGTGCGTGACATGCTGGTGCTGCCGACGGAAAAGCTGGTCGATACCGACACCGCCGCCGTGCGCCGCGAGTTCACGCCACCGGCAGAGAAAACCCTGCCGATCAAAAACGTCGTCGTGATCCTGATGGAAAGCTTTGCCGGGCACTCGGTGGGCGCCCTCGGTCGCCCCGGAAACATCACGCCGTACTTCGACAAACTGTCCAAGGAAGGCCTGCTGTTCGACCGTTTCTTTTCCAACGGCACCCACACGCACCAAGGGATGTTCGCCACCATGGCGTGTTTCCCGAACCTGCCGGCGTTCGAATACCTGATGCAGACCCCGGAAGGCAGCCACAAGCTGTCGGGCCTGCCGCAGTTGCTCAGCGCACGCAAGTTTGACGATGTGTATGTCTACAACGGCGACTTCGCCTGGGACAACCAGTCCGGGTTCTTCAGCAACCAGGGCATGACCAACTTCATCGGTCGCAACGACTTCGTCGACCCGGTGTTCTCCGACCCGACATGGGGCGTTTCGGACCAGGACATGTTCAACCGTGGCCTGCAGGAGCTCAAGGCCCGTGAAGGCGGCAAACCGTTCTACGCCTTGCTGCAAACCCTGTCCAACCACACGCCGTATGCCTTGCCGACGCCATTGCCGGTAGAGAAGGTCACGGGCCGTGGCAGCCTGGACGAGCATTTGACCGCGATGCGCTATTCCGACTGGGCCCTGGGCCAGTTCTTTGAAAAGGCCCGCAAGGAGCCGTATTTCAAGGAAACCCTGTTCGTGATCGTCGGCGACCACGGCTTTGGCAACGAGCAGCAGATCACCGAGATGGACCTGGGCCGCTTCAACGTACCGATGTTGATGATCGCACCGGGCATGCAGGAGAAGTTCGGCGAGCGTGATCACACCGTCGGCACCCAGATCGACATCGTACCGACCATCATGGGCCGCCTGGGTGGCGAAACCCTGCACCAGTGCTGGGGCCGCGACCTGCTGAACCTGCCGGAAGGCGACAAGGGTTTTGGTGTGATCAAGCCGTCGGGCAGCGATCAGACGGTGGCATTGGTCACCGGCGATCGCATCCTGGTATTGCCCAAGGAAATGCCACCCAAGCTTTGGCAATACGAGCTGGGTGCCAATCCGAGCGGCAAGGTGATTGCGGAATCTGCGGACGAAGGTGCATTAAGACAGAAGCTTGAATCGTTCCTGCAAACAGCAACCAAGAGCTTGTTGGATAACACCGCCGGCGTGGTTGACGGCAAGCCGGACTAATTGACCGGCAATAAAAAAGAGGCCTTGAAGGCCTCTTTTTTTTACCCGGCGTTTATATCTTGCCGAGCAACAACAACACCAGCAGTACCACCAACACGACACCCAGGATACCCGACGGGCCATAACCCCAGTTACGCGAGTGAGGGAATACTGGCAGACCACCGACCAGCAGGAGGATCAAGATAATGATCAGGATGAGGCTCATGGTTTTTCTTCCTTATTGGCTTTCTGCAAAGACCGGTTTATTCAGCAATAGGCCCGACAGCTTGAACGGACGCCTTAACAACTCCGACTCATGCGCTTCACGAAAAATTCAGTATTTTTTTAAAGCATTTCGCGCACTTGCCTATTTCTTTTAATGCGTTCGCAAATACGCCTCCTTAGTTGAAAAAAAGTGAACGTGGGCTATACGCAACTTTGCGACCCGGCCGGCGGTTTGCCAGGGGCATTCATCACTCTGATGGTGGATGGGGTCAGTAACAACCTTCGCTACACTGGCGTTCACTTCCTCCGTAAACCACAAGGCTACTTCCTATGCAAAATCGCATGATGATCACTGGCGCCGGTTCCGGCCTGGGTCGCGAAATCGCTCTGCGCTGGGCCCGCGAAGGCTGGCAGCTGGCCTTGTCGGATGTCAGCGAGCCCGGCCTGCAGGAAACCCTCAAGCAGGTGCGCGAGGCGGGCGGCGATGGTTTTACCCAACGCTGCGATGTGCGTGACTACAGCCAGCTCACGGCGTTTGCCCAGGCCTGCGAGGAGAAACTGGGTGGCATTGATGTGATCGTCAACAATGCCGGGGTGGCCTCGGGTGGGTTTTTCGCCGAACTGTCCCTGGAAGACTGGGACTGGCAAATCGCGATCAACCTGATGGGTGTCGTCAAAGGGTGCAAGGCATTCCTGCCGCTGCTGGAAAAGAGCAAGGGACGCATCATCAACATCGCGTCCATGGCCGCGCTGATGCAGGGGCCCGCCATGAGCAACTACAACGTGGCCAAGGCCGGTGTGGTGGCGCTCTCGGAAAGCCTGCTGGTGGAACTCAAGCAG
The DNA here is from genome assembly GCF_014268345.1 of Pseudomonas sp. SWRI18. Taxonomy (NCBI): domain Bacteria; kingdom Pseudomonadati; phylum Pseudomonadota; class Gammaproteobacteria; order Pseudomonadales; family Pseudomonadaceae; genus Pseudomonas; species Pseudomonas sp. SWRI18. The sequence continues at coordinate 85,754 of NZ_JACCQQ010000017.1, read as the reverse complement.
CAAGAAGTCGGGGTGCATGTGGTCTGCCCATCGTTCTTCCAGACCAATCTGCTGGACTCCTTCCGTGGGCCGACTCCGGCGATGAAGGCTCAGGTGGGTAAGTTGCTGGAGAGTTCGCCGATCACGGCGGCGCAGATTGCCGATTACATTTACCAGCGCGTCGCAGCGGGTGAGTTCATGATCCTGCCCCATGAACAAGGACGCATGGCCTGGGCCTTGAAGCAGAAGAACCCGCAGTTGCTGTATGACGAGATGACCACCATGGCCGACAAGATGCGCGCCAAGGCGCAGGCGGTCAGAGGCTGATCAGGTAGTAGTCTGTCAGGCAAGTTACCTGGGTATGTAGGTGGTGCCTGATTTTACTGCAAGCCATTGATGACTCCACAGCCAGCGCGCATGGTCGAGGTTCTGTTATTCCAAAAGGACAACCGCCATGCTGGTCTTAAGCCGCACTGTAGGCGAAGCCATCGCCATCGGCGATGACATTGCCGTACACATCCTCGAGTTGAACGGTACCCAGGTGAAAATAGGCGTTGAAGCGCCGGCCGGGGTGCAGGTTCATCGCGCCGAGGTGTACCAGAAAATCCTCGAACGCCAAGCCGTGGAGCTCCACGCGGCGCCCACCCCATAACAGGCCTCCACGCAAATCTCTGTAGTGAGCGGGCTTGCCCCGCGCTGGGTGGCGAAGCCGCCCCAAAACCAGGCGCCCCGATTTTTACCTGACACACCGCGGCGGTCCGATTGGGGCGGCTTCGCCACCCAGCGCGGGGCAAGCCCGCTCACTACACAGTTATGTGAACCCCTCAGTCAAACAGATGCTTGGGCACATCGTGCTTGAGCATCAATTGGCATTGCTCGCTCTCCGGGTCGAACACGATCAGCGCCTGGCGCTTGGTCAGCGCCTGGCGCACACGCAGCACGCGGGTTTCCAGGGGCGTGTCGTCGCCGTTGTCGGTGCCGTCACGGGTCACGAAGTCTTCGATGAGGCGGGTCAGGGTGTCGACTTCAAGTGCGTCGTAGGGAATCAGCATACAAGCCTCGGGTGGTGGATCCCGGCGATGCTACTGCGCCGGGACCGCAGTTGCCAGTATCACGACTTGTTGCCGACCAGGCTGTCCACCGACGGCACCCGTGTGTCGCTCTCCATCTGCGTCTCGTGCTCGATCTGATGACTGAACCGATCCAGGGAACCCTGGGCAGGCTGCGCATCGCTGGCGAACACGGGGGGGCTGAGTATATAGGCGCCCAACAGGCGACTCAGCGCCGCCAGGCTGTCGATGTGCGTGCGCTCGTAGCCGTGGGTCGCGTCGCACCCGAACGCCAGCAGGGCGGTGCGGATATCGTGGCCGGCGGTCACGGCCGAGTGGGCGTCACTGAAGTAGTAGCGGAACATGTCGCGGCGCACCGGCAGCTCGTTATCCGCCGCCAGGCGCAGCAAGTGCCGCGACAGGTGATAGTCATACGGCCCGCCGGAATCCTGCATCGCTACGCTCACCGCATGCTCGCTGGAATGCTGGCCAGGGGCGACCGGCGCGATATCGATACCGACAAACTCGCTGACGTCCCAAGGCAGGGCGCCCGCTGCGCCACTGCCGGTTTCCTCGGTGATGGTGAACAACGGGTGGCAGTCGATCAGCAAGGGTTCGCCACTGTCGATAATCGCCTTGAGCGCGGCGAGCAGGGCGGCGACGCCGGCTTTGTCGTCCAGGTGGCGCGCGCTGATGTGCCCGCTCTCGGTGAACTCCGGCAACGGGTCGAACGCTACATAGTCACCGATGCCGACCCCCAGGGCATCGCAATCGGCGCGGGTCGCGCAATAGGCGTCCAGGCGCAGCTCCACGTGGTCCCAGCTCACCGGCATTTCATCCACGGCGGTGTTGAACGCGTGCCCGGAAGCCATCAACGGCAACACGCTGCCGCGGATCACGCCGTTATCGGTGAACAGGCTGACGCGGCTGCCCTCGGCAAACCGGCTCGACCAGCAGCCCACCGGCGCCAGTGTCAGGCGACCGTTATCCTTGATCGCCCGCACGGCGGCGCCGATGGTGTCCAAGTGCGCGGACACCGCGCGGTCGGGGCTGTTCTTCTGGCCCTTGAGGGTGGCGCGGATGGTGCCGCGCCGGGTCATTTCAAAGGGAATGCCCAGTTCTTCCAGACGCTCGGCGACGTAGCGCACGATGGTGTCTGTGAACCCGGTGGGGCTGGGGATGGCGAGCATTTCCAGCAGTACTTTCTGCAGGTAATTAAGATCGGGTTCGGGAATGGTTCGGCTCATAAAGACTCCTGATTGCTTGTAAGGATCTGGCGCCCTCAAGGGCCCCATTGCGGGCAAGCCCGACTCCCACCTTGGAATGCGTTCAAACTGTGGGAGCCGGGCTTGCCCGCGATGGCGGCGGTGCGGGCAGCCTATTTCTCAAGCCGTCGGTTGACTGTGGGGAAACAACAAATCCACAAACCGCTCCGCAGTGGGTTGCGGTTCATGGTTGGCCAGGCCGGCCCGTTCGTTGGCTTCGATGAACACGTACTCGGGTTGGTCGGCGGCGGGCACCAGCAGGTCCAGGCCCACCATGGGGATGTCCAGGGCGCGGGCAGCGCGGACGGCGGCGTCCACCAGCGTCGGGTGCAAAACCGCAGTGACATCTTCCAGGCAACCGCCGGTGTGCAGGTTGGCGGTGCGGCGCACGGCCAGGGTCTGGCCACGCGGGAGGATGCTGCTGTAGTCGTAACCGGCGGCTTTGAGGGTGCGTTCGGTCTCGCCATCCAGGGGGATTTTGCTCTCACCGTCGGTGGCGGCCTGACGCCGGCGGCTCTGGGCCTCGATCAAGGCACCGATGGAGTGCTGGCCGTCGCCCGTCACTTCGGCGGGGCGGCGAATCGCGGCGGCGACCACTTCAAAACCGATCACCAGGATGCGCAGGTCCAGGCCTTCGTGAAAACTTTCCAGCAGCACGCGGCTGTCGAACTGCCGTGCCACTTCAATCGCCTGCTGCACTTCTTCGATGCTCTGCAAATCCACCGCGACGCCCTGGCCTTGCTCGCCATCCAGCGGCTTGACCACGATGCGCTGGTGCTCGTCGAGGAACTCCAGGTTGTCATCGGGGCTACCCGCCAATTGCTGCGACGGCAGTTTCAAGCCGGCCGCCTTCAATACCTTGTGGGTCAGGCTCTTGTCCTGGCACAAGGTCATGCTGATGGCGCTGGTCAGGTCGCTCAAGGATTCACGGCAACGTACGCGACGCCCGCCATGGCTGAGGGTGAACAGGCCGGCGTCCGCGTCGTCCACGTGCACGTCGATCCCGCGTCGGTGGGCCTCTTCGACAATGATCCGCGCATACGGGTTGAGCCCCGCCTGGGGTCCGGGCCCGAGGAACAGCGGCTGGTTGATGCCGTTCTTGCGCTTGATCGCAAAGGTGGTCAGCGCGCGAAAACCCAGCTTGGCATAGAGGTTCTTGGCCTGGCGGTTATCGTGCAGCACCGACAAGTCCAGGTAGCTCAGGCCGCGACTCATGAAGTGTTCGACCAGGTGGCGCACCAGCACTTCGCCGACGCCGGGGCGAGTGCACTGCGGGTCGACCGCCAGGCACCACAGGCTGCAACCGTGCTCCGGATCGTGAAACGCTTTTTGGTGATTGAGGCCCATGACGCTGCCGATCACCGCGCCGCTGTCTTCGTCTTCGGCCAGCCAGTACACCGGGCCACCTTGATGCCGGGGGGTGAGGCGCTCAGGGTCAACCGGCAACATGCCGCGTCCCTGATAGAGGCGGTTCACCGCTGCCCAGTCGGCTTCGGACTGTACGCGGCGAATACGGAACCCGCGAAACACCCGGGTCGCCGGGCGGTAATCGCTGAACCACAGGCGCAAGGTGTCCGAAGGGTCGAGAAACAACTGCTGGGGATCGATCCCGAGGATCTGCTGGGGCGCGGCCACGTACAGTGCAATATCACGTTCTCCGGGGCGCTCGTTGAGCAGCTCCTGGGCCAGGGTCGCGGGCTCGGGGAAGGTATGGCCGATCAACAAGCGGCCCCAGCCGCAATGCACCGCGATCGGGTCGGCGGCCAGTGGGCTGCCATCTTCGGCCAGTCGTGCTTGCAGGCGTTCGTAGGTGGGCGCCTGGCCCTTGAGCAAGCGTTGGCTGTAGGCCGCTGAGTGGGGTTTCATCAATCAGATTCCTTGTTCGCTGAGCCACAGGTTCAGCGCTGCCAACTGCCAGAGCTTGGAGCCGCGCAATGGGGTCAGTTGGCCATGTGGGTCGGTGAGCAGGCGGTCGAGCGCGCTGGCATTGAACAGGCCGCGATCCTGGCTCGGGTCCAGCAACAGCTCACGTACCCAATTCAAGGTGTCGCCTTGCAGATGCTTGAGGCCGGGCACCGGGAAATAGCCTTTCTTGCGGTCGATGACCTCGCTCGGAATCACCCGGCGCGCGGCTTCTTTCAACACCTGCTTGCCACCGTCGGGCAGCTTGAACTTGCCCGGCACACGGGCCGACAGCTCCACCAGGCGGTAGTCCAGGAACGGCGTACGCGCTTCCAGGCCCCAGGCCATGGTCATGTTGTCGACGCGCTTGACCGGGTCGTCCACCAGCATCACCGTGCTGTCCAGGCGCAAGGCCTTGTCTACCGCGGCCTCCGCGCCCGGCATGGCGAAATGCTCGCGCACGAAGTCACCAGCGGCGTCATTGGCCGTCAGCCATTTGGGCGCAACGGTGGCGGCGTAGTCCTCATAGCTGCGGTCGAAAAACGCATCGCGGTACGCGGTATAAGGATCGCTCGCGCCGTCCACTTGCGGGTACCAGTGGTAGCCGGCAAACAGTTCGTCGGCGCCCTGGCCGCTCTGGACCACTTTGCAGTGCTTGGCCACTTCCCGCGACAGCAGGTAGAAGGCGATGCAGTCGTGGCTGACCATCGGCTCGCTCATGGCACGGAACGCGGCCGGCAGTTGCTCGATGATCTCGCTTTCGGCGATGCGCAGCTGATGGTGACGCGTGCCGTAGTGCTTGGCGATCAGGTCGGAGTACTGGAATTCGTCGCCACGTTCGCCGCCGGCGTCTTCAAAGCCGATGGAAAAGGTCGACAGATCCTGCACGCCGACTTCGCGCAGCAGGCCCACGAGCATGCTCGAATCGACACCGCCGGACAGCAGCACACCGACGTCCACGGCGGCGCGTTGGCGGATGGCCACGGCTTCGCGGGTGCTGTCGAGGACGCGGTCGGTCCAGTCTTCCAGGCTCAGGTTTTTTTCATCTTCATGGGGACCGTAAGGCAGGGTCCACCAGGTTTTCTGCTCGGTCTTGCCGTTGGCCTCGATGCGCATCCAGCTCGCGGGCGGCAGCTTTTCGATGCCTGCCAGCAAGGTGCGCGGCGCGGGCACCACCGCATGGAAGTTCAGGTAGTGGTTGAGCGCCACCGGGTCGAGGATCGGTTTGATATCGCCGCCTTTGAGCAGCGCCGGCAACGCCGAAGCGAAGCGCAGACGCTGGCCGGTACGCGACAGGTACAGCGGTTTCACGCCCAGGCGGTCACGCGCGATGAACAGGCGCTGGGCGTCACGCTCCCAGATGGCAAAGGCAAACATGCCGTTGAGCTTGGGCAGCAGCGCTTCGCCCCAGGCGTGGTAGCCCTTGAGCAGCACTTCGGTGTCGCCGCCGGAATAGAAGGCATAGCCCAGGGCTTCCAGCTCTTGGCGCAATTCCGGGAAGTTGTAAATCGCGCCGTTGAACGCCAGGGAAAGGCCCAGCTGCGCATCGATCATCGGCTGGGCCGAGCCATCCGACAGGTCCATGATTTTCAGGCGTCGATGACCCAAGGCAATCGGCCCTTGGGCATGGAAGCCCCAGGCGTCGGGCCCACGGGGGGCCAGGTGATGGGTGATGCGCTCAATGGCTGCCAGATCGGCAGGTTGGGCATCGAAACGTAATTCTCCAGCTAATCCGCACATAAATTCCTTACCGGTTTTTCCGTTGGGGAGAGTGGTGACTTAATGCGCCAAAAGGGCGCGTACCCAGAAACTGACCCACGCCAATTGGTGGAGTTTTAGATCGATAAGTTATAAGTCGCATAGCCATTTACCCTGTTGCGCGGCTGCCGACGCGGTGCGGTGTGCAGCGAAGCGGCGGTATCCAGGTGTTTTTCAGCGGCGAAATTCGAGTGTTTCAGCCCCTGGAACGAGCGGCTATTTGGATCTGTTTTTGTGCCGCGCAGGCCTATCGTGGTCAGTCCCCACTGACTGCACCAAGGACTGCTGCGATGAGCAATGAGCGCAATTTATATGACCTCGTCACGCCCGTGACGGAAGCTGAGCTGGACGCGGCGATGCTGGAGATGACCGGTGATCTGGAAAAGGCCCGGACCCTGCACGCCACGCTGCCGCACTGGCTGATCGAGGCCAAACCCCCGGCCTTGACTTACCTGCTGCAGGCGCACGCCGAAAGCCTCAGTGCCCGCGAACACCTTGAATACTATATGAATAGCTTGCAGCCACTGGATCAGTTCTGCACCGAGGCGTTGACCCGCTACCTTGCGGGCAAGGGCCACACAACGTTGGAGGTCGGATGTGACTATCTGGAAATGCCAAGGCGCGAAACGGCCAATTTCGCCCCCTATCTCACCGGCGTGTTAATTGAGACCGTCGCGTTTGAACGCCGCAGCCTGGTCAGGGCCGCCATGCAGAATTTTTCCGCTGCCGAGGCCGAGGTGGACGGCCTGCCCGAAGGCTCGGTGCTGCGCACTGCGGTTGAACAGCGCGCGATCCCCGGGCTGAGCGCCGCCGAGTTCGTGCGCCATTGCCGCGCATTGGACCTGGGCAGCGCCTACCAGGCACACATCCGCGAGGTGTTCGACCTGCCGGAGCCGGGCGAGACGCCCCTGCCGGTGGAGTACAACGAGGCGGCGCTCGGGGTTGGGCTGGGCAAAATCAGCGCCATGCAAATCGAACTGCACATTGCCTTGGCCAAGCGGCATATCAGCGAGGCAAACCACGAGTGGCTGCTGCGCTTGATCAAGGCCGACAAGCCGGCTGATCAAGTGCGCGCCATGGCGCCAGAGGGGCAACGCCTGATCTGGCAAGGCGTGAATATCGACAGCGCGTGCCTATGGAGCGTGCTGATGTTCGGCGACGCTGAACCTGGCGAGCTGCCGAGCGGCGCGGTCACGGTCTATATGCCCAACGAGCCCGTGCGAGCGTGGTATGAGTACCCCTCGATAGACGACTTCAAACACTACCTGACGCTGAAATTGCAGGTGCCGTCCTACCGGGAATTTTTCACCCGCTACCTGGACGAAGCCGAGCGGCTCGATTTTTTTCGGCGTTTTGATCAAGACCACACCCTGTGGGTTGTCAAACCACAGCCTGTGGCCAGTAATTTCGGTGATTTTTTTTTCAGGGCGTGCGTTGGCAAAATCCAGTTGGACGCGCAGGTCCTGGCCGTGCCGGTCGCGGACGTGGACGAAGAAGCGCGTCAGCAACGGCTGTTCGATTACCTTAATGCCGGGCTCGACGTACTCAACATCGCCGCGCTCGTGGTGCCCGTACTGGGAGAGCTGATGCTCGGCGTGGCCGTTGGACAGCTGCTCGGCGAAGTCTTTGAGGGCGTCGAGGATTGGAGCCACCATGACCACGCCGAGGCGCTCAAACACTTGGTCGGCGTCGCGGAAAACATCGCAGGCATGCTGTTGTTCAGCGCCGGAGCGCGCGTGGCGGGCTCGATCAAGCGCACGCTGACAACCTCGGCGCCCTTTTTTGACAACGTCGAGAGCGTTGCGCTGCCCGATCACCGGGCGCGCTTGTGGCGCCCGCGCCTGGCTGCGTATCGTCATACTGACGCACTGCCGGCACCGTGGCTGGCCGATGCCCGTGGCATGCATCAGGCTGAAGGCAAGTCGTATGTGAAGATCGACGATGAGGTCTACCACGTTGAGTACGACGGCGATTCTGGCCACTGGCGAGTTCACCACCCCAAACGCTCGGGGGCCTACCGCCCACCGCTGCGGCACAACTTCCAGGGCGGGTGGCAGCACGTCTTCGAGCGCCCGGCAGAATGGCAGGAGGCGCGTTACAACCTGTTGCGCATTAACCCCGAACTGCGGGAACTGCCCGGCGAAGCCTTGGACAGCCTGGCGGCGATCACTGAACAGCCGGTGGACCAGTTGCAGCGGTTGGCGCAAGAACATCAGCGCCTGGCGGAGCGCTTGTACGATTGCGTGACCCTCTACCGCCACTATCGCAAGGTCGATGAACTGGTCGGCGTGCTTGAGCGCGGAGAGGTTCCAGCCGCGCAGACGGCCCGCACCCAAATGCTGGCCCTGCCTTTGCTCGAGGGCTGGCCCTCGGGCCGTTTTTTTGAATTGCTCGACAGCGAAGGTAAACGACTGGAAACCTATCCCGAGCTGGCGCCTTTCGATTATTCCGACCTGAGCATCCATATCAGCCAACAGCAACTGATGGACGGGCAAGTGATGCCGACCTTGCTCCAGGCCTTGACGGCTGCGCAGCGTGAAACCTTGCTCGGGCAAGCCGTCGAACTTGAACAGGCGCAACCGTTGCTCAGGCAGCGGTTGCTGACGACGCTCAGGGCCAATCACCGCGAAGTCTCGCACGCGCTGTATGAGCGCTACAGCGGCGCGCCAAGCGGCGATCTTGTGCCGTTGTGTGCGCGTTTTCCAGGAATGCCGAGGCGAATCGCCCAGGAACTGCTGGTCGGCACGCCCACCGTGGAACGACGGTATTTGCGCAAGACCGGTCGGGTGCCATTGCCGCTCGCCGAGCGCTCGCGCGAAGCCATGGACCTGCGGGCTGGCGATCGAGCCTTGATGGGTTTGCATTGGCCCCCACTGGCAGACGCTGCAACCCACCGCGTGGCGATCGGCATGCTTGAACGCTTGGATGGCTGGCCGCAAGACCTGTTGCTGCAAGTGCGCGAGGGCGGCGTGGAAGGCGAGTTGCTGTATCAGACCGGGCCGGCCTCGGCGCCGGTACGGCGCACCCTCGTGCGCAGCGGCACGGGTTTTCAAGCTTTCGATGAGCAGGGTAAGGGCCTGAATACGCCCGTGCCAGGGCCGATGGGGTTGTACCAGGCTGTGGTGGACAGCCTCTCACCTGCGCAACGCCGCACCTTGAACTTGGTGGGTGAAGACCCGGCCGAACGCTTGCGCAGTCAATTGGCCTTCCGCGCCCGGACCGAGCGCTCGCACGCCTCTCGCTACCTGTGGCCCGAGCGCGCCTTCGCCGAACAAGCCCCTGAGACCTGTGCTCCCGCGCAGGTGCGCCCGCCGGCCGAGTTCGCACCAGCCCTGGTGCGCAAAATAAAAAAACTCTACCCCACGCTCTCCGAGCATCAGGTTGCCGACCTGCTGCGCGGCTGCGGTGACGATCACCTGAGCCGGGCCCATGCCGTCGAAGCGCTGGAGCAGCAATTCAAGACCCTGCAACGCACGCTCAAGCGCTGGCGCAGCGACACCTCCGGACACAACGCACAGGCTGAGCCGTTGTGGGATTTCCGGTTGAGCCGGCATCAGGCGGCGCAGGCCATTGAGCGCAGTTGGCGTGGGCTCCATACCCTCAGGAGCGCGCAGCTTATAGAAGCACCGGGCCTGGCGCTGGACGGCATCCTCTTGGGCGCCTTGCCCACCTTGCCGCCCGAGGTGCGCTTTGACCATGTGCGGCACCTGTCCTTGCGCAACATGGATCTGAACGACGACGTGGCGTACTTTCTCAAGCACTTCAAGGGGCTGCACATCCTTGAACTCAACGGTAACCGGATCTCCCGCGTGCCCGAAGTCCTGTCAATGATGCCTCAACTCGAGCATCTGTACTTGGCCGGCAACCGCGTATTGCTGACCGAACAGACGCGCAAAAAACTGGCCGGCCTGCGCGGGTTGAAAACCCTGAGCATGGCGAATAACCCGCTGCTCATCGCGCCGGATGTCAGCCACCAATTCGAGTTGCGTGCCCTGGTCCTGCGTAACTGCCAGCTCAAGGAGTTCCCCGCGGGGGTGCAGCGCTTGCCGTACCTGGAACATGTGGACCTGCGCCAGAACGACATCACCACATTGCCGGCTTGGCTGCCGGAGCTGCCCCGCAGCATCGCCCAGGCGTTCAATCTACGTCATAACCCGTTGTCGCCCACCAGCGAAGCGGGCGTGCGCAGCCTGCGCCGACGCACGGGCCTGGGCCTTGGCTTCGTGCAGGACGATATCGCCCGTCTGACCGAACAGAAAGCCCGCGAGCTGTGGATGGTGGACGAGCGCATGGCCGATTTTGCCGAAAAGGACCTGGTGTGGACCGGGCTGAAAAATGCGCCACGTTCCGACGGCTTTTTCAAGTTGCTCGCCGACATGGGCGCCACCGCCGATGCGCACCATGTGCGCGAAGACCTGCAGCGGCGGATCTGGCGCGTGTTGGACGCGGCGGCGGGCGATGCCGAACTGCGCGAAGAACTCTTCGACCGGGCGGCCACGCCACTGCACTGCGCCGACGCCGCCGCCGTCAATTTCAGCAACCTGGAAATACTGACGGAAATCAGCGAGGCCAGGCGTTTGCTGGCAAACGGGCGTATTACCGCGCGCCCCCTGTTGAAGCTGGCAAGGGGCTTGTTTCGCCTCGATCGCCTGGAACGGATTGCCGGCCGGCACAGCAGTGCGCATCCGACCAGCGATCCGCTTGAAGTCAGCCTGGCTTTCCGAACCGGCCTGGTGAACCGGTTCTACTTGCCCGGTCAGCCGCAACACATGCGTTTTGCCCGCCTGGGCGGAGTGACACAAGCCGCCCTGGACAGCGCCGAGGGCGAGGTCAAGCTTGCCGAGTTATCGCCGCAATTGATGACGTTCATACAAGACTTGCCGTTCTGGAAGGACTATCTGCAGCGCACATTCTCGCAGCGTTTCGAGGCGCTGAACGAGCCGCTTGTGCAGCGCATGCTCGAGGTCTTCGAGCAACGCCTGGAGTTGGATGACGCGACCTACTTTGAGCGGGTCAACGATATTCGGGCCGAGCAGCAGTCGCAGGAGAAGGCCGAGATCCAACGCCTGACCCTGGAAGCCATCCGGGGGGGAGGAGTCGCAGGTGTGCGCCGGCAGCATCCCCTGATCAGGCTTTGCCGGGCTTGCCCCGAATCAAACCGCGCACGGCAAAGCGGTTCGGGTGGCAGGCTTGGGCCACGCTTGTAGGCAGGGGCAGGGGTTCGTTGTCGAGCCAGGCGGCGATCAGTTCGCCGCACAACGGCGCGGTGATCAGCCCGCGCGAGCCGTGGCCGCTGTTGATGTACAGCCCGTCCAGCCAGGGGCAGGGCGCATCCGGGACGTGTCGGGCGTCCTTGCTCAAGGCGGCGTAGGCGTGTTTGAACGCCTCGCTCTCGGCCAGCGGCCCGACGATGGGCAGGTAATCGGGGCTGGTGCAGCGAAAGGCGGCGCGGCCTTGCAGCTGCTCGGGCGGCAGTTGGTCGGCAGCCAGGCGCTGGGCCAGATCCTGCGAGATATCCCGCAGCATCTGCAGGTTGCCGACATGTTCGGTGACGCTGGGCACCAGGTCATCGCTGCTGAAATTAAAGCTCGCCCCCAGGGTGTGTTCACCCAGGCGCGCGGGGGCGACGTAGCCTTCGGCGCATACGACGGTGGCCAACGCCTGGCTGGCCGGCGTTTGCGGCAGGCGAGTGATTTGCCCGCGAATACGCTTGAGGGGCAATTCGGCGCTGAGCGGGAAACCCTTGATCTCGGCGGCGCCGGCGAGCACCACCACCGAAGCGCTGGCCAGCACGTTGTCGCCGTCGCGGGCCTGCCATTGGTGGCCGTCGCGATGCAACTGCAGAACATTATGGTGGGGCAGCACGTCGATCAGCGGATGGGCAGCCTGCCAGGCGCACAGCGCGGGAGGATGCACCCAGCCGCCTTCAGGAAAAAACAGACCGCCCTGGGCCAGTTCGATGCCGGCTCTTTGTTGAGCCTGATCGCGATCGAGCAGGTGCAGCAATGGCGGCGCGAACGCCTGGGCCAATTGCGCCTGGCGCTCGGCTTCCTTGGCGTCGAACGCCAGTTGCAGTACGCCGCAGCCGTCCCAGTCGACACCCCGGTGCAAATGTTCCAGCAGGCGCCGGGTGTGGCCGAAACCGCTGAGGATCAGTTGGGACAAGGCCGTGCCATGGGCGGAAAGCTTGAGATAGAGCACGCCTTGCGGGTTGCCCGACGCTTCCTGCGCCAGGGCCGCGTGACGTTCCAGCAGGCTGACGCGCCAGCCCCGGGCCGCGAGGCTGGCGGCGGTGGCGCAACCCGCCAGGCCGCCGCCGATGACCATTGCGTGGCGCTCGCCGTCGAGGGCCGGCGGGCGCGCGAACCAGGGTTTGGCGGGGGCAGGAAGCGCTGTGTCGCTGGGCCAGCCGAGAAACTCGCCGCGCAGGATCTCCCACTTGTGGCCGATCCCCGGCGTGCGCTTCATCTTGAACCCGGCGGCGTTGATCAGCCGCCGCACCCAGCCGGTGCTGGTAAAGGTGCTGATGGTCGAGCCGGGTGCCGCCAGGCGCGCCAGTTCGGCGAACAGTTCGGCGGTCCACATCTCGGGGTTTTTTGCCGGGGCGAAACCGTCGAGGAACCACGCATCGACCTGTGCATCCAGTTGCGGCAATTGTTCCAGGGCGTCGCCGATCATCAGGGTCAAGGTTACGCGGCCGTTATCCAGCACCAGGCGCTGGAAGCCTGGGTGGATGGCAATGTACTGCGCCAGGAGTTGCTCGGCGAAAGGTTGCAGCTCGGGCCAGAGGGCGAGGGCGCGTTGCAGGTCGGCGTGGCTCAGCGGGTACTTTTCCACGCTGACAAAATGCAGCCGCGCGCCGGCCACGGCGTGCCGTTCGAACAGTTGCCAGGCGCACAGGAAATTCAAGCCGGTGCCGAACCCCGTTTCGCCGATCACCAACCGCCCGCCCGCCGGCAAAGCGGCAAAGCGCGCCTGCAAACGGTTTTGCTCAAGGAACACATAACGGGTTTCTTCAAGGCCCGACTGGTCGGAAAAGTACACATCGTCGAACACCCGCGAGTGCGGGCGGCCTTGGTCATCCCAGTCAAGCTGGGCGTGGGTGATGGGGTTCATGGAGGGCTCATCAAAAGCAGGCAAAGGCAAGGCGGCCATTCTAGCCTATTGGTCCGCCGTTGCCTGACCTGCGGCACGCTTTGACCCTAGGCTTTATACAACCACTCCTTTTCCTCCTTGATCAGCATGTCGAGCCAGAAGGGTTCATTGGGACGGGTCCACACGGGGCCCGCGCCGGCGACCGCGGGATTGACGACGAGCAGCTCTTTGCCGGCCCGACTCCACTCGTCCATTTTCTGCTTGAGTCGACTTACGTACTCACTGGCCTTGCACTCGATTTGCGCCCATGGATCGACGATCCAGGCATTTGCCCATTTCGGCTCGCGGAAGTCGACCGTTCTGGCGTTGACCCCGGTTGGTGCCCCGACCACTGTGAACACATGCCCTGACATCGCCCAAACGCTTGCATCGCCGCCGCTTTCCTTGATGATTTCGGCGGCGGCCCTTGCCATTTGATCGCAGTTGCCTGCGCCGGTCTTGAGAACGATGTCGGCATAATTGGGCGCGCCAATCTTGTCGTATTCCCAGATCACGACCTCGCGAGCGATTTTTTGTCGGGTTATGTCCCCTGGGTTGTCGGGCACGCGCTGGTTCGCCGGGCCGATCCCGGTGGCCTGGAACTGTTTATCCACTTCCTTTTTCGCCGCTTGCGCATAAAATCGATTTTTGTTTTGCTCCAGGAACTGATCGAAATCGGCGGGTTTGACCAAGGGTCTGATCTTGACCTCCTGCGCCGCTATCTCTACGGGGCGGCCCTCACCTTTGTTCCAGACGCCCAGCGCGAACTCGCGTTTTTTCTCGTCTGGCAGCTTGTCCATCTTTTCCTGCAGCGCCGCCATGTGCTTGGCCCGGTACTGATATTTTTCGCGCAGGTTGGTAAATATCGTGTTCAGGGGAGGTAGCGCCACCAGATCCTTATCGATCGGCAACTGCGCGGCCCTCAAGGCGTCTTCGACGTGCAGGTTGTGCGTGAGAATGAGTTCGAGCCCCAGCCCATCCTGGCCCAGCGAATCGATTTTACTAAACGTCAGATCCTTGTCCTGGCCCAGTTCAGCCTTGTAGAAAACCCCGGTATCGGCTTCGGCCACCAGGTACTTTTTATGGCCCGGGTTGTTGTGCTTGGGCTCGATCACTATCGCTCGCACATCGCGTTGAACGTTGGCCTGGTCATCGATGGCTTCAAGCCTGATTACACGGGTGTGGGCGTCGAGTACCGGATCCACTTCTTTATTGGGCAAGCCGAAAGAGGGGTCGTCAAGCAATTGACCGTTTACCTGAGTTTTATAGGCGATGGGGGTGCCCGCCGTTTCAAGTCGCAGCGCTTGACCTGCCGGTGGATTATCGGCCCGATAATAGCGCCGGTTGTGACTGAGCAGCGTGGCGCCGTCGCGGTTGGGGTAGGGCTGGAAACGTTTGTGTTCAATGGCTTGGGCGCGCTTGAATTCACGCGTTCCGGTCTGGGCGATGTCTTTGGCAAAACAGAGGTTGGACAGGCCGCGCTTTACTCTAGCCCCACCCTTGGGAGGGCTGCAGACAGCGACCAGATCCTCGCCATTACGTTGCGGGTGAGTCGCGAGGTCGTATAGAAAGCTTGGGTGTTTGCGGTCATGCCGAAAGACTTGGTCGCCAATGAGCACGTCGCTTAAACCGTTGCGGTGCAGTACCAGCGGTCGTTCGCCAAGGGTGGTTTCCAAAACCTTGAAATCGGTTCTGCCAAATGCGCTGTCCTGCAAGGAGCGCGCACTGGCGCGGAAGTTATCCCGGGGCGGGCCATAAGCCGATTGGGTGACGGTATCGAAGGCATGCCACCTGCCTTTGTGCAGCACGGCGGCACCTTCGACGGGTTGACCGGCAACCGTAAAGATGCCCGTTGCAAGCGATTGTTTTGCACTGGCCTGGAGCAAATCATACTGCCCGGCCTGGCCCGTAAGCTTGCGAACTCCGTGTAGTGCGGCGCGCGCGCCTTTGGTGATCAGCTTCCCGACACCTACGGCCAGGTCACCTACGCCTCCCAACGGGTTGATCGTGCCGATGGCTGTGACCCCGAGGATCTTTGCGGTCTGTAGCGCTTTGGTGCCTGCAGTGGCCGTTGCGCTCACCACCTTGCCGAGCTTTCCGGCGACGCCCAGCCCTGCCGTCAGAAAGCCAAACACATCCACCACCAGGTCGTAAACGCCCTGGCCAGTATTGCCCTCGCGGAAATTGACAATCGCGGACCGCAGCGGCACAAGGTTGAGCAGAAAGTCATGTACGGCCTCCCGTGAAGCGCGTTCCTGGTCAATGGTCGTGCTACCGCGCGCAGCGTTCACGACGTTTGCCGAGTCAAGATCCATGGCTTCAACGACGGCGTTGGCGATGTAGTCGGTTCGGGGGCTGGTAAAACTCTGGGGTGTCGACTGGGGCGAGGGGCGTTCGTCACGCAAATGCGACTGCTTGTCTTCATCCGGCTTGAACGTTTCGATAACGTAATCTTTATTGGCCACCGACTTGGTGGAGGGGGTTGCCAAGTGGGGATAATCGTTGCGTTTGCGGATGACGCCGTGGGTCATATCTATTTCATAGAGATCGACTTTAGAGCGGTTGTCGACTGTTCGCTCAAGTTTCAGCGTCAGGGTGTTGCCTTTTTCGATAAGCGTGGTCGAGGGGATAATATCCATCCCTATCTTGTAGGTGTTTTGTCGGAAGAACGTGAGCTTTCCCTGCTCGAAGTTGTTTCGATCGTCCAGTGGCAGTTGTGCAATCAGGTGCTTGACCAGGGTGTGGTGAGCTTTTTTGTGTTCGCCGATGACGCTGTCGAACTTACTCTCAAATGCTGCCTTGGCGGTGAATCCAGCGCCGGTGTTAAAACCCTGGATGGGAATGCGTGGGTCTTTGGTTGTCCAGGTTTCGAGCTTTTCAATGCCGGCCATGACCAGATCCAACATTGAATAGGTTCCGGTATATAAACGGCTCTTCCTTGGGGTCGGCTTGGCCTTCAGGCATTTTTCCTCAAAATAGGGCTGGTCCCCAAAGCGCTCTTTGAGTGCCGCCAGCGCTATTTCCTTGCGACTGGGCAGGGGGCTGTCCAGTGCCCTTGAGGCTTGCAGGCGTTCATCGCGTTGCTGGTTGAACGCTTGCCTGATGGTTTCGATCTGAGCGGGTGCATAGGTATCGTCTGCGTGCTTTTCAACCACCCCATTGACCACTGCCCAATCGACCAGTGCCGCTCTCAACGCATCTGCGTAAGGCGCCTGGGAACGACCTTCCGTTTTCGCCATGACTTGCGCAAAGCTCATGCTTGCTGTGCTGCCGGGCGCATCGCTTTCAAGCTGGGCCACCGCGAGGGTAAAGGTCGCCCACGCGGCGCTGCCATAGACCACGGTCGCAGGAATAGCCTTGACCAGATACTCCGGAGCTACCCGTGCCAGCAACAGATGGGCGCCCAGCTTTGCGCTGTCGGCGGTGGTTTTGCCTTGAGCGATCAAGTGGCGCTCCAGGGCTGCGACGACGGTGGAGGGTGACTGGCCCCAGTGCGCCTGGCCCGCCAGGTCGAAACCGGCGACAGTGTTTCTTGCAGGGTGATCGAGCGACTCCAGGTCCAGGCCAATACCGATGGCTGCCAACACGTAGTCATTGACGCTGGTCTGGGTGGGAATACCGTTGAGTTGCGATTGTAGGGCATTGCCCAATGCCGTCCACCTGGACGTTCGCGCAAGTTGCTGCAGAACAGTGGCGGGGTTTTGCAGGTCAATATCCGACATTGACGGATCACCCAGCAGATAGCCCAGGGCGCCTTGGCGGCTGTCGGCCAGCGGCAGGCCCGGCAGATGCGCACTGTTACACGCGACGACGTCGGCAATTTCGCGCTGGCTTTCAACCGTCAAGGGCAGTGGCCAGGACAATGCCCCACTGAAGTTGCCGAGTGCGGGCGCGCCTGCCGTGGCAGCCTCCGTGCGTGGCCCGGAGGCCTCGCGGGTTCGCCGCAGCGAGCGTACCGCCAGCGGGACGTGGGGCTCGACTGCGTGGGTGGTCGGGTGTGGCGGCTGGCTGTCTGGCTGGGTTGGAACCTGGAAATCGAAGGGAGCAGTTCGCTGCGTATTGACGGAGAGCATGATGACCTACCTGGACTGAGGTGACGGAAAAGTCTTCTTCCTTGGTGGCGCGTATCGCACGCCTCCCGTTGAGTGTGGAGACGTGTGTCGTGAGTTCCGTCGCTTTCCAGCGGGAAATATTAGAGCGTGTGAACGCAGTGTTAACCTAATGTCGTGGATCAAGCGCAACGCACGCCTCGATCCGCTAGTCTTGGTCCACCCACACACGGAGCTGCCCATGTTCGAATCCGCCGAAATCGGTCACGCCATCGACAAAGACACCTACGACGCCGAAGTGCCGGCCCTGCGTGAAGCGCTTCTGGAAGCGCAGTACGAGCTGCAGCAGCAGAAGCGCTTCCCGGTGATCATCCTGATCAATGGCATCGAAGGCGCCGGCAAGGGCGAGACGGTCAAGCTGCTCAATGAATGGATGGACCCGCGTCTGATCGAGGTGCGCACCTTCGACCAGCAGACCGATGAAGAACTGGCGCGGCCACCGGCCTGGCGCTACTGGCGCCAACTGCCCGCCAAGGGGCGCATGGGGATTTTCTTCGGCAACTGGTACAGCCAGATGCTGCAAGGCCGGGTGCACGGGCAGATCAAGGATGCGCGCCTTGACCAGGCCATTGCCGGCGCCGAGCGCCTGGAAAAGATGCTCTGCGATGAAGGCGCGCTGATCTTCAAGTTCTGGTTCCACCTGTCCAAGAAGCAGATGAAGGCGCGGCTCAAGGCGCTGGCCGACGACCCGTTGCACAGCTGGCGCATCAGCCCGCTGGACTGGCAGCAATCCGCTACCTACGACAAGTTCGTGCATTTCGGCGAGCGCGTGTTGCGCCGTACCAGCCGCGACTATGCGCCGTGGCATGTGATCGAGGGCGTCGATGCGCATTACCGCGGGCTGACCGTGGGCAAGATCCTGCTGGAGGGCCTGCAGAGCGCCTTGAAGCAGCCCAAGCTCAAGGCCAGCGGCATGAACCCGGCGCCCTTGCCCTCGGCGGTGGACCAGATGAGCCTGCTCGACAGCCTCGACATGACGCTGCGCTTGGACAAGGACGATTACGAAGAACAGCTGATTACCGAACAGGCCCGTTTCTCCGGCCTGATGCGCGACAAGCGTATGCGCAAGCACGCGTTGGTCACGGTGTTTGAAGGCAACGATGCGGCGGGTAAAGGCGGGGCGATCCGGCGCGTCGCCGCCGCGCTGGACCCGCGCCAGTACCATATCGTGCCGATTGCCGCGCCCACCGAAGACGAGCGTGCCCAGCCCTACCTGTGGCGGTTCTGGCAGAAAATCCCGGCGCGGGGCAAATTCACCGTATTTGATCGTTCATGGTACGGCCGCGTGCTGGTGGAGCGCATTGAAGGGTTTTGCACGACGGCCGATTGGATGCGCGCCTACGGTGAGATCAACGACTTCGAAGAGCAACTGCGCGACGCGGGCGTGATCGTGGTCAAGTTCTGGCTGGCCATCGACAAGCAGACCCAACTGGAACGCTTCCAGGCCCGCGAGGAAATCCCGTTCAAGCGCTTCAAGATCACCGAAGACGACTGGCGCAACCGCGATAAATGGGATGTTTACCGCACGGCGGTCGGCGATATGGTTGACCGCACCAGCACCGAAGTGGCGCCCTGGACCTTGGTGGAAGCCAATGACAAACGCTGGGCGCGGGTCAAGGTGCTGCGCACGATCAACGTTGCGCTGGAGGAGGCATTCGCCAAGTCTGATAAGAAGAAAAAGAAATAATCCCTGCCGATCAGTTGAGCGAACGCAATGCTCAAAGCAAGGAAAATCCAATGTGGGAGCGGGCTTGCTCGCGAAGGCGGAGTGTCAGTCGCCGAAGATATCGACTGATCCACCGCCTTCGCGAGCAAGTCGAATCGTCGCACCGCCGCTCCCACAGGGAATCTGCGAAGCCCGTTACAAGTCAGTTCGCAGCCATGCTTTTGTATAGACGGGGTGAATGATCGTCGCGGTTGGACAGAGCTGGATCTATCCTCGATCCATCTCCCAACTACAACAAGATCGAGGTAGCCCATGCGTGAAGTAGTGATCGTCGACAGCGTGCGAACCGGCCTGGCCAAGTCCTTTCGCGGCAAGTTCAACCAGACCCGCCCGGATGACATGGCGGCCCATTGCGTCAACGCGCTGCTCAGCCGCAACGGCATCGATCCGGCGACGGTGGAAGATTGCATCGTCGGCGCCGCCTCCAACGAAGGTGCCCAGGGCTACAACATCGGGCGCAACGTGGCCGTGTTGTCGCAACTGGGCACGGGTACGGCGGGCATGACCCTCAACCGCTTCTGCTCGTCGGGCTTGCAGGCGATTGCCATTGCGGCCAACCAGATCGCCTCGGGTTGCAGCGACATCATTGTGGCGGGCGGCGTCGAGTCCATCAGCCTGACCATGAAAAGCGTCAACACCGACAACCTGATCAACCCGTTGCTCAAGGAGCAGGTGCCGGGCATTTACTTCCCCATGGGGCAGACGGCCGAAATCGTCGCGCGCCGCTACAACGTCAGCCGGGAAGACCAGGACCTCTATGCACTGCAAAGCCAGCAGCGAACGGCCCAGGCGCAGGCTGACGGCCTGTTCAGCGATGAAATCGTGCCGATGGCGGTCAAGTACAGGGTCGAGGACAAGAACACCGGCGAAGTGCAGGTGCTCGACGGGGTAGTCGACCGTGATGATTGCAACCGTCCGGACACCACATTGGCCAGCCTCGCCGGACTCAAGCCGGTGTTCGCCGAAGATGGCTCGGTGACAGCGGGTAACTCGTCGCAATTGTCCGACGGTGCTTCGATGACCCTGGTGATGAGCCTGGAAAAAGCCTTGGAACTGGGGCTCAAGCCCAAGGCGTTCTTCCGTGGGTTTACCGTGGCCGGCTGCGAACCGGACGAGATGGGCATCGGCCCGGTGTTCTCGGTGCCCAAGCTGCTCAAGGCCAAGGGTTTGCAGGTGGCGGACATTGACCTGTGGGAACTCAACGAGGCGTTCGCATCCCAGTGCCTGTATGCGCGCAATCGCCTGGAGATTGATAACGCCAGGTACAACGTCAATGGGGGCTCGATCTCCATCGGCCATCCGTTCGGCATGACTGGCTCGCGGCAGGTGGGGCACCTGGTGCGTGAGTTGCAGCGGCGTAACCTGCGTTATGGCGTCGTCACCATGTGCGTGGGCGGTGGGATGGGCGCAACCGGGTTGTTTGAAGCCGTGCGCTAGCATTGGTTGGCAGTTGCAGCGCGCTATTACGGGGAGCTTTGCTCCCCTTTTTGCATTTGCCGTTCGGGGATGCCACTGGCTCGCGGGCCACATAGTTAGTTGCTAAGTTCCTGTAAGTTTTGTTGTTTTAAAGGGTATGTAGCCTTATTCTTACGGACGTCTCCGGCGCTAAATAATTCGCATCTAGTGCTCATGTAGTCCTCTTCCTTCACCTGTTTTTAAAGTTTTGGCAAATAGCCATAAATTTCATGCAGGCCTCGATACGCAAAGGCTACGCCATTGAGTGACATATCTGGCTTACTTCTTAAAGTGTTAAGTGGATACTTTGTCCGGCGTTGAGCGTGGCCCTGAAATGCAATACAAAAAGTTGTAATGCGCTTCAGGAAGTCCCCCTCGATGTATAGGTAAAACCGCTCTTTTAATCAGCCCTGCGCCTGTCGGTGGAAAGGCTCCTTAATGACACTTGTTAAGTGGGAATGTGTAGATGAAAACCAAAATGAAAACTGTGCTGTTGTCTGTCGGTCTGCTGGCGGGTTCGATGTCAATGGCACATGCGGCGGATGGAACGGTGACATTCATAGGGTCGGTCCACTCAGGTGCCTGCTCTATCAAGCCTGACTCCGTTGACCAAACCGTTCGCCTGGGTGCGATTGCAAAACACCAGCTGCAAGCGGGTGGCAAATCGGAGGCTCGACGTGTGCTGATCGAGCTGGAAGGTTGCGACCTGGCCGGCCTCACTGACAATACCGTCACCACGACTTTCACTGGCGCGCCGTCCACGGTGGTGCCCGGTGCTATCGGTACGGTCGGCGGTGCAGGCAATTTGGGCATCATGATGACCCATGGCGGTGCCCTCGTTCAGTTGGGCGTTCCTACCACTCCGCAAATCATCGGCGCGGGCGATAACACGCTGGAATTTGGTGCCTACGTACAAGGCGCCGCCACTGGGGACATCGTTCCCGGCGACTTCAGCGCGGTCACCAATTTCACCTTGGCGTATCAGTAAAGGTTGCCCCCGCCACCCGGTGTGGCGGGGGAGGCTGATGGGAGATCCAGGTGAAAACACTCATACGTCTGGCTATCGCTTCTTCATTGACGACATTCATCAGTCCTTGTGTGGTCGCCCAGGCGTCTGCGCAAGGCGATGGGGTCGTGTTGCTGGGAGGTGAAGTGGTTGATTCCGCCTGCGGGCTGGAACTGTCCAGTATCGATCAAACCATCGAGATGCCGCCCGAACCGGTTGGTCGGCTCTTGCGCAACACGCGGGGAGAAGATCATCCCTTCCAGTTACGTCTGGTCAATTGCTCATTGAGCCGCCCGGACCCGTTGCGCCCAGGCGCAAGCCTGCCTGATTGGGAACATATGCGCGTGACGTTCGAAGGGCCCACCGATAGGGCAGGGCTCTCCTTCGCTGTGTTTGGCGACTCGCAGGGGGTTGCCCTGCACATCGTCGACGCCGCCGGCCAGGAAAGTCTGCCGGGGCAACGCATGGCCCCGGTCCCGCTGAGGGAAGGTGACATGACACTCAACTACCGGTTTTTCCTGGTCGGCAACGGCTTGCCATTGGTGGTCGGGGCTCACAGTGCCGCGGTGCGATTCAAGTTGGAATACTTTTGAACAATGATGGACAGCCTTGCATGTTGAATACGTCGAAGATCAAAAATTCGCTCCGCCCCGGGCTGTTTGGCGGGTTGATGTCGCTGGCAGGCACTGCATTGGGCGCTGGGGATATCGAGTTCAATACCGACGTTCTCGATCTGAGTGATCGTACTAATATTGACCTGTCTCAATTCGCGCGCAGCGGATTCATTTTGCCCGGCACTTACCCGATGGCTGTGCACCTGAACGCCCAGCCCATTGCTGAGCAATCGGTGGCGTTCTATCCCCCGGATAACGATCCCAAAGGCAGCCAAGCGTGTCTGTCGCGCAATCTTGTTGAGCAACTGGGTCTGAAAGTCTCCGAAGTCGGCAGACTTACATGGTGGAAGGACGGGGAGTGCCTGGATATCCAAGGCTTGCCCGGCATGGAGGTCAGTGGTGATTTGGCCACCTCCACCCTGAGCATCAACGTGCCCCAGGCCTACCTGGAGTACAACGCTATCAATTGGGACCCGCCTTCCCGATGGGATGAGGGGGTGCCGGGGTTGCTGGTGGACTACAGCCTGACCGCGCAGTCCAGTTATCAGAGAAACCAGGGCCAGCGCAAAAACCTCAGTGGCAACGGAACCGTGGGAGCCAATGCCGGTGCCTGGCGTTTCAGGGCGGATTGGCAGGGGCGCGTAGAGAGCGATCGGCAAGAGGCGGCCGGCCCGCAAAAGCTGGAGTGGAGTCGCTATTACGCGTATCGCGCTATTCCGGCGTTGAAGGCGCGCCTGGTCGTGGGTGAAAGCTACCTGTATTCGGACCTGTTCGACAGCTTCCGCTTTACCGGTGCCGCGCTCAACTCGGATCAAAGCCAGTTGCCGCCCAACTTGCGTGGTTATGCGCCGGAAGTGGTCGGGGTGGCCAAAACCAACGCCAAAGTCATCATCAGCCAGCAGGGCCGTGTGCTCTACGAAACCCTGGTTGCTGCGGGTCCATTTCGCATTCAGGACCTCAATGATGCGGTGACCGGCAAGCTGGATGTGCGGGTGGAAGAGCAGGACGGTTCGGTCCATACCTTCCAACTCAATACGGCCGGCGTGCCTTACCTGACGCGCCCAGGCCAAGTCCGTTACAAGCTGGCGAGCGGGCGACCGTCCAACCTTCAGAATGGCTCCGATGGCGCCTTCTTCGGTACCGGAGAGTTTTCCTGGGGCGTGAGCAATGGCTGGTCGTTGTTCGGTGGCGGTATCACCGATAACAACTATCGGGCGTTATCCGTGGGCGCCGGGCGGGACTTGCTGGCGTTCGGCGCCGTCTCGCTGGATGTAACACAGTCTCGTGCCAACATATGGAATGAAACCCTCTCGGGTAAATCCTACCGTCTTCAATATTCGAAGAACTTCGAAGAGTACGACAGCCAAGTGACCTTCGCCGGTTACCGGTTTTCCGAAAAGAACTTCCTGAGCATGAGTGAATATCTGGATGCCAGGCATTACGGATTGAACGGCGAACTCGGCGGACGTGGGGATTATCGCGACCACAACGAAGGGTGGAAGCCTATCGGTGGCAGCAAGGCGCTGTATACGGTGACGGTCAACAAGCAGTTTCGTGACCTGGGGGCCACCGTCTACGCCAGTTACAACAAGCAAACCTACTGGGACCGGCCTGACACGCATCGCTGGAACTTGTCGCTGTCGCGCTACTTCAACATGGGCACCGTCAAGAACATGAGCCTTTCCCTGAACATGCACCGCACCCAGGAATATAACTACAAGGATAACGGCATGTCATTGACGGTCAGCCTGCCGTTGGGGCGTACCGGCACACTCGCGCTGGATGCCAATCGACTCGCCGGCAAAAACAGCTTTGCATCGCGCTACAGCGATCGCTTCGATGAGCGTAACAGCTACCAGCTCAGTGCGAGCGACACGTCCGCCAGCGGTTACCTGAACCATATGGGCAACCACGCCGACATCGACGTGAGCGCCAGCAGGCAGCAGGGCGGCTCCAGCAGCCTCGGTGTCTCTGCCCGCGGCGGCGCCACGCTCACGGCCTATGGTGCGGCGCTCCATCGAACCACCAGCACGGGCGGCACCCGCCTGATGGTCGATACCGCCGGAGTGCCCGATGTGCCGGTGCGCGGTTATGGCGCGCCGACCCGCAGCAATGTGTTTGGCAAGGCCGTGATTTCGGATATCAGCAGCTATCAGCGTACTGCCGCCAGTGTCGATCTGGAGCGTTTGCCGAGCAACGTCGAAGCCACTCAGTCAGTCACGCAATTGACGCTCACCGAAGGAGCGATCGGTTATCGCTCGCTGGATGTGATTGCCGGTGAAAAGGCCATGGCGGTACTGCGGCTGGCGGATGGCAACCCACCACCCTTTGGCGCGACGGTGCAAAACCTCAAGCAACAGGGCACCGGCATTGTGAATGACGGCGGCCAGGTCTACCTGAGCGGCATCCAGGCCGGCGAGCAGATGACCGTCAGTTGGGGCGGCGACGCGCGATGCCTGCTCACGCTGCCTGCCACGTTGCCTGCCGATGGTTTGACCGACGCCCTGCAGTTGCGCTGCGAGGCGGTCGCCGCTGACTCATCCCTGCCGGAGCCCGCCGGGCTGTCCGGCACGCCTACAGATATGGAGAACACAGCATCATGATGCCCAGCACACGTCTCATATTCCCGACCTTCGCGCTGTGGGTCCTGGCCTTGAGCCAGAGCGCCAACGCGGCGGTGGCTCTGGACCGTACCCGCGTGATTTTCGACGGTGGCAAAGAAGCCACCAGCGTGAGCATTACCAACAACAATACCCAGTTGCCCTATCTGGCCCAGGGCTGGATCGAAGATGAAACCGGTCAAAAAATCACCACGCCATTGATTGTGCTCCCACCGGTTCAACGCTTGGAGCCGGGTAAACAAAGCCAGGTGAAAGTCCAGGCGTTGCCGGCGGCCAAGCTGCTGCCGCAGGACCGGGAGACGGTCTACTACTTCAACTTGAGAGAGATTCCGCCGCGCAGCGACAAGGCCAACACCCTGCAGATCGCGCTGCAAACCCGCATCAAACTGTTCTACCGCCCGCAAGCCATCGAGCCGAGTCAGCAGGACCTGTCCAACCCATGGCAGGAAAAACTGACCCTGACCCGTGAAGGCGATCAATACCGGGTCCATAACCCCACGCCGTATTACGTGACGCTGGTGGATGCGCGTAACAGCAAGGAAGGCAAAACCGTGCCGGGTTTCGTGCCATTGATGGTTCCCCCCAAAGGCACCTTGGCCTTGGGGCCTACCGCCAAGGCGCTGGGTACGACCCCCTATCTGGCCTATGTGAACGATTACGGCGGCCGCCCGCTCCTCGCCTTCACCTGCACGGGCCATACCTGCAAAGTGAACCCGCAGGCCGTGCCGGCGAAGGAGTAATGGTGCTGAAGAACGTCATGAAGTCGCAAAAAATGAAGATCCTGGGCGGCCTGTTATGGGCCGTGGCGGCGGGTGCATATGCCGCGGATGAGGACGATATCGAAGGCATGAGCGGCATGCTGAATGTGCTTGGGTCCATGCATGAGTCGCCTTGCAGCCTGGAAATGACTTCGCTGCACCAGACCGTCGATCTGGACGCCGTGTCGACCAGCCAATTGCAACGGCCCGGCGACCAGGCGACGCCCAAGGCCTTTCAGCTGCGGTTCACCGATTGTCTGCGCACCGCCGGCCGTATACGCAATGAGCGTACGGGCAACCTGACCTGGAGCGCTTATCAACCGGTGCTGTCGGTCACGTTCCAGGCGCCGGCGGACGCCGACGATCCGCGGTTGGTCAAAGTGCAGGGCATCACCGGCATGGGCCTGCAGTTGACCGACGCCCTTGGCCGGGACGTGCAATTGGGCTCAAGGGGCCAGCCGCTGTTTTTGCCCGTGGGCCGCAATACCCAGACTTGGAATGTACGTCCCACGCGCACCGCTGCGCCGTTGACCAGTGGGGCATTCAGGGCCGTGGTGGATTTCAGGCTCGATTATGAGTAAGGGGGCGATGATGGCTAAATCAATCGGCGTGATTGCCGGCGGCGTGTTACTGGCGGTCAGCCAGGGCATACAGGCCGAAACCAGTTTGACCATTCGCGCGGTGATCATTGCGCCTCCGCCATGCGTCATCAATAGCGGCAGCACGCTTGATGTGCCGTTCGGCAATGACCTTCTGACGTCACGGGTCGATGGGGTCAATTACCGTCGCGGGGTGCCGTATACCGTCACCTGTAATTCTCCCTTCAGCAATGCGTTGACCCTGGAGCTCAAGGGTACGGCGGCGTCGTTTGATAACCGCGTGCTTGCCACGCGCAAAGCGGATCTCGGCGTAAGGCTGTTTGTGAATGGTGCCGACTGGCCACTGAATACGGCCGTGAATTTCACCTATCCCGATTTTCCCGTGGTGCAGGCGGTGCCGGTCAAGCGTGCGGGCAGCACGCTGACCGGCGGAGCCTTCGATGCCACCGCGACCCTGGTGGTCGATTACCAATGATGGTTACCGATAGAACGGCTACTGATAATACGAGGAACGACCCATGACAGCTTGGCAGCCGCGAGCCTTGCTCGCCCTGTGTGCCATCGGACTGTGCAGTGGCGCGTCGGCCAACTTGACGTTCAGCGGAACGCTGAACGAACCGCCTCCCTGCACGATCGATGCGGGCAACACCATCGAGATTGACTTCGGCGATGTCGGGGTAAAACGCGTCGATGGTGTGAGGTATCGCAGAGGAGTTGGCTACGCCATTAATTGCGGCACCGACACCCTGCCTTGGGTATTGAAGCTGAGCGTTAACGGCACCCCCACGGCGTTTGACGGCTCAGCGGTGCAGACCAGCGTGCCTGCACTGGGCATTCGGGTTTTTCAGAACAACCTGCCGTTTCCACTCAATACGCCGCTGGACATCACCCTGTCGGCACCGCCGACCCTGGAGGTAGTGCCCGTGCAACAGCCCGGTGCAACGCTGCCTCCCGCCAGGTTTACGGCGGTGGCCACGTTGTTGGCCGAATACCAGTAGGAGCTGCATCGATGCGATATCCACGGATTCAAAACAATGGCATTGCACTCCTGCTCATGGTCGGCCTGGTCCCCTTGGGGCAGGCGGCGGACAACTTGCGTTTCAAAGGCAACCTGGTTGAAGAAGCCTGCACCCTGCGCCCCGGCGACGAGGCCATCACGCTGGAACTCTGGGACCTCACCAGCAAGTACCTCTATATCAACACGCGCTCGGTGGGTAAGCGTTTCAAGCTGCACTTGGAAGACTGCGATACCACGATCGGCAACTCGGTGACCATCACATTCGGGGGGGTAGAGAACGCAGAGCTTCCCGGCTTGCTCGCGCTGGATGGCGGCAGCGGCGCCTCCGGCATTGGCGTCGGTATAGAGACGCTGAGCGACAAACCCTTGCCCTTGAATACCGTCAGCGACAAACAGGCGCTGAGCGACGGCAGCAATGCCATCGAGCTCAAGGCTTATGTGCAGGGCGAGCCGACAGCCATCAAGGATCAAACCATCGGGCACGGTGCGTACACGGTGACCTCAACGTTTACGTTGGACTATCCGTAGCCCTGGATGGGCTGAAAACATTAACTATCTTTCGGACCGTTTCAGCATGGGGTTGGACACCTGCGGCGACGTTCAGAGGAACAATGAGAGAACAAAATGAAACGACGCCATGGCGCTATAGTGCTTCTCGTCCTAATGGGTGTTACCACGGCCGTGCGAGCCGCTGATTGCCGCGTTAATAACGGAACATGGCAATATGTTGGCGACGGTGGGATTCTGAACCTGCAGGTTCCCGTCACTGTCAGCGTGGGGTCAGACACTACCCGTCTGATCCTTGAAGGCGCACGGCTGGAGTGCCGGTTTACTCCCTCGCCTGCCCACCCTACACGCATAGACTATTGGGGAACATCCGCGCAAGCCGGCCCCCCCTGGGTGCCCGGTCCGAAGTTTTCCAGTCAAGGTACCGGCTTACGTATCAATGGCGCGTTTTATAACACCCCTGTGCCGTTTAATATCCGGATTGCGACCATGCCTAATAACTTTTTGGCGTACCCCATCAACGTAACCCCTTATATCCTGCTGCGAAACGACCCGAGCAACCCTATCGACGTTCGAATAGGGGATACCCTGGGCGCGTTGAATCTCCACCAGACCAACAATTACAGTCCGGGAAGTACGAAGCTCGTATTGACGTACACCGCCGCGAATAACTTCGGCATCTCTCCATCGACCTGCACGATCAACAACAACAATCCCATCGAGGTCAACTTCGGCACCGTGAATCAACGGGCCATAGGCACTGACCCGCTGACAACATCGATTGTCAGCCACCGCAGGCTCAACTACTCATGTCCGGCCGGCGGGATCACTACACCGATCACCATTACTTACAAAGGCAGCCCATCGTCGTTCGATTCACGTTTGTTGCTGATGAACAATCCGGACGTGGGCACGGGGCTTGTCCGCGCGGGTTCAGCGGTGCCTGTGAACGGTTCGTTCCTGACCCATATCACCAACAGCACAGGCGGGGACGATGTGACGTTTGCCCTCGTTCGGCGCAACGGGGCGCTACCGAGCGCGGGGGCCGTAAGCGGGAGCGGGGTACTGGTGATGGGCGTGCCATGAACACAGCGTTATACCCAAAGCACACCGCATGCCCCTAGAATGCCGGTTCCACTTCCTCTGGCATTTTGGGGCATTCATGCACATCTCTTCCGGCCGCTGGGTCTACGGTTTTCTCCTGACCCTGCTGACCGCGCTGCTCTGGGGCATTCTGCCGATCAAACTCAAGCAGGTCCTGCAAGTGATGGACCCGGTCACCGTCACCTGGTTTCGCCTGACGGTGGCCGGAGGATGCCTGTTCGTCTACCTGGCGCTGACCAAGCGCCTGCCCAGCCGCAAGGTGCTGGGCCCCAAGGGCGGTTGGCTGGTGGGCATGGCCGTGTGCGGCCTGGTGGGCAATTATGTGTTGTACCTGGTGGGCCTGAAAATGCTCAGCCCCGGCACCGCACAACTGGTGGTGCAGATGGGGCCGATCTTTTTGATGGTGGCCAGTGTGTTTGTGTTCAAGGAGCGTTTCAGCCGGGGGCAGGTGCTGGGGTTGCTGGTGCTGATGGTCGGGTTCGGCCTGTTCTTCAACCAACGCCTGCTGGAATTGCTCACCTCACTGGGCACCTATACCGCCGGCGTGCTCACCGTTTTGTTGGCCACGTCGATCTGGGTGTTCTACGCCCTGGGCCAGAAACAATTGCTGACGGTGTGGAATTCGCTGCAAGTGATGATGGTGATCTACCTGTCCTGCGCGGTATTGCTCACGCCTTGGGCCCATCCCCTGGAGGCCCTGGACTTGAGCCCGCTGCAAGGCTGGCTGTTGCTGGCGTGCTGCATGAATACCCTGGTGGCCTATGGCGCCTTCGCCGAAGCGCTCGCCCACTGGGAAGCCTCCCGTGTCAGTGCGACGCTGGCGCTTACGCCGCTGGTGACATTTGTCGCGGTGGCCTTGGCGGCGTGGCTGTGGCCCGACTATGTGCAAGCCGAAGAGATCAACGCCCTGGGGTATTTCGGGGCGTTGATCGTGGTGCTGGGGTCGGCGATGGTCGCTCTGGCGCCGTCGTTGCTCGCCGGGCTCAAGGCCCGGCGTCTACGCATGGCGTCCTAGGCGCCGAGCATGTCTTGCGGGCGAACCCACTGGTCGAACTCTGCGTCAGTCAGGTAGCCCAGTTGCAAGGCGGCTTCGCGCAGCGTGAGGCCTTCGGCGTAGGCTTTCTTGGCGATCTCGGCGGATTTGTCATAACCGATATGCGGGTTGAGCGCCGTCACCAGCATCAGGCCCCGTTCCAGGTGTGCGGCCATTTGCTCGGCATCAGGTTCGAGACCGGCAATGCAATGCTCCTGGAAGTTGTTGCAGCCATCGGCCAGCAGGCGGATCGATTCCAGCAGGTTGTGGATGATCACCGGCTTGTACACGTTCAGCTGCAAGTGCCCTTGGCTGGCGGCCATGCCGATGGTCACGTCATTGCCCAGCACTTGGCAGGCCAGCATCGACAGTGCTTCGCATTGGGTCGGGTTGACCTTGCCCGGCATGATCGAACTGCCCGGTTCGTTGGCCGGCAATTTAACCTCGGCCAACCCGGTGCGCGGGCCCGAGCCCAGCAGGCGCAGGTCGTTGGCGATTTTCATCAGAGCCACGGCCAGGGTTTTCAGCGCGCCGTGAAGGGTCACCAGCGGCTCGTGGCCGGAGAGGGCGGCGAACTTGTTCGGCGCCGTGACGAACGGCAAGCCCGACAGCGCCGCCAGCTCCGAGGCGATCGCTTCGCCAAAGCCATGGGGCGCGTTGAGCCCGGTGCCGACGGCGGTGCCGCCCTGGGCCAGCTCGCACACGGCGGGCAGCGCGCTGCGGATCGCGCGTTCGGCGTAATCGAGTTGGGCGATGAACGCCGAAAGCTCCTGGCCAAAGGTGATCGGCGTGGCATCCATCATATGGGTGCGGCCGGTTTTCACCAGGTTCATATGCCGCGCCGCCAGTTCGGCCAAGCCACCGGACAATGTCGCGATGGACGGCAACAAGCACTCGTGCACCGCCTGCACGGCGGCGATGCTCATGGCGGTAGGGAAGCAGTCATTGGAGCTCTGGGAACGGTTGACGTGATCGTTGGGGTGCACCGGGCTCTTGCCGCCGCGCGGGTTGCCCGCCAGTTCGTTGGCACGGCCGGCGATCACTTCGTTGGCGTTCATGTTGCTCTGGGTACCGCTGCCGGTCTGCCACACCACCAACGGGAACTGGTCGTCATGCTGGCCGGCCAGCACTTCGTCGGCGGCCTGTTCGATCAGGCGGGCGATGTCGGCGGGCAAGTCGCCATTGCGGTCATTGACCCGTGCCGCGGCCTTCTTGATCAGCGCCAATGCGTGCAGCACCGGCAGCGGCATGCGCTGCTCGCCGATGGCAAAATTCACCAGCGAACGTTGGGTCTGGGCGCCCCAGTAAGCATCATCCGGGACTTGGACTTCTCCCAGGCTGTCGGTTTCGATACGGCTCATCGGGCACACTCCTTCAGGTCAGTTTGCGCAGTTTAGGCCCTGATCGACCCAGCGGGTTCCAAAAAAGACTTTTCATCGGATTCATCCTCCACAAAACCAGGGCCGACAAGGGGTGGGGTTGAGCCATGGCGTTTTTTAGGCGCAGAATGGGCGCCCTTGGGGTCTTACCTCGCCAGCTAGAAAGGAAACTCGATGACTCGTCTTCGTGCCATCTGTACCGCGGTTGCTCTGGTTTGCGCCAGCGGCCAGGTTTTTGCCGATACCGCCAGCCACAACGCCAGTGCCGAAGCCTTCCTTACCCTGGCCCATGCCGACAAGCTGGGCACCCCGGTTTACATGCAAGTGCAGCAAATGTTTGCCCAGCGTTTCGAACAGACCAAGGCGCCTGCCGCCAAGCAGTCCGTGCTGGACAGCTACCAGGCCAAGGCCAACGCCGCCCTGGACCAGGCCATCGGCTGGCCGAAGCTGAAGCCGGACATGGTCAAGCTCTACACCACCAACTTCAGCGAATCGGAACTCAAGGACCTGGTTGCCTTCTACCAGTCGCCACTGGGCAAGAAAGTCCTGGAAAAAATGCCGCAACTGACCCAGCAATCGGCCCAGATGACCCAGGCCAAGCTGGAAAGCGCCGTGCCGGTGGTGAACAAGCTGTTGGAAGACATGACCAACGAGCTGTCGCCTAAAGCCGCCGCACCGGCCAAGAAGAAGTAAGCAGCAATGACCATGCAACAGCGTATCGAAACGGCGCTTGCCGCCCTGGGCACCGGCCACTTGAGCGTGCTGGACGAAAGCCATATGCACAGCCGTGGGTTGCAGACCCACTTCAAGGCCGTGCTGGTCAGCCCGCAGTTCGAGGGGCTCAACCGCGTCAAGCGCCACCAGAAGGTCTACGCCACCCTGGGTGACCTGATGGGCGAGTTCCACGCGCTGGCGCTGCATACCTACACGCCTGAAGAATGGGCGAAAATCGACGCAGCCCCGGCCTCGCCGACCTGCGCCGGCGGGCACTGACTCAAGGCACGGGTGTCTCTGGCACCGGGCATTTGTTAGAATCCGCAGCGCGCCGCTCAGACGGCGCGTTTTTTTTGCATCCGGTTCACCCTTTACGAGGGTAGCCACCTGGAGAGAACACCCATGACTCAACCGATTGTGGTGGCGGCACTGTATAAGTTCGTCACCCTCGAAGATTACGTCGCCCTGCGCGAGCCATTGCTGCAGGCGATGGTCGACAACGGCGTCAAAGGCACCTTGCTGATCGCCGAAGAAGGCATCAATGGCACTGTTTCCGGCAGCCGCGAGGGCATCGACGGCCTGATGGCCTGGCTGAAGAAAGACCCGCGCATGGTCGACATCGACCACAAGGAATCCTACTGCGACGACCAGCCGTTCTACCGCACCAAGGTCAAGCTCAAGAAAGAGATCGTGACCCTGGGCGTCGAAGGCGTCGACCCGAACAAAAAGGTCGGCACCTACGTCGAACCCAAGGACTGGAACGCGCTGATCAGCGACCCCGAAGTGCTGTTGATCGATACCCGCAACGACTACGAGGTGTCCATCGGCACCTTTGAAGGTGCGATCGACCCGAAGACCACCAGTTTTCGCGAATTTCCCGACTACATCAAAGCCAACTTCGACCCGGCCAGGCATAAGAAGGTCGCGATGTTCTGCACCGGCGGCATTCGCTGCGAGAAGGCTTCGAGCTACATGCTCAGCGAAGGCTTCGATGAGGTCTACCACCTCAAGGGCGGCATCCTGAAGTACCTGGAAGAGGTGCCGCAGGAAGAGACCAAATGGCAGGGCGACTGCTTTGTGTTCGACAACCGCGTCACGGTGCGCCACGACTTGAGCGAAGGCGACTACGATCAATGCCATGCCTGCCGCACACCGGTCAGCGTGGAAGACCGCGCGTCCGAGCACTATGTGGCGGGCATCAGTTGCCCGCATTGCTGGGATAAGCTGCCGGAGAAAACCCGGCGCAGTGCGATCGACCGGCAAAAGCAGATCGAGCTGGCCAAGGCCCGCAATATGCCGCACCCGATCGGCTTCAACTATAAGCAAACCCCTTCCGAGGCCTGAGCCATGTCCGCGCGCCTGCTCTATGTGATGGACCCGATGTGTTCCTGGTGCTGGGGTTTTGCCCCGGTGGCCGCGGCGTTGGTGGAGCAGGCCCAGGCGGCCGGAGTGCCACTGCACCTGGTGGTGGGCGGCTTGCGCACCGGCAGCGGTGCGGCGCTGGAACCGACCACCCGGCGCTACATCCTGGAGCACTGGCAGGCGGTCACCGATGCGACCGGCCAGCCGTTCAAGCGCGAAGGCGCATTGCCGGATGGCTTTGTGTACGACACGGAACCGGCGTGCCGCGCCATCGTCACGGCACGCAGCCTGGCGCCGGATTGTGCATGGACACTGCTGGGGCTGATCCAGCGCGCGTTCTACGTGGAGGGCCGCGATGTGACCCTCGCCAGTGTGCTGGTGGAGCTGGCCGAGCAGGCGGGCATCCCGCGTATCGAGTTTGCCGGCGCCTTCGACCGCGCCGAGCAGCATGCCGCCACCGCTGCCGATTTCACCTGGGTGCAGGATCTGGGTATCGCCGGTTTCCCGACGCTGCTCGCCGAGCGCAATGGCCAGTTGGCCTTGCTGACCAATGGTTACCAGCCGTTGTCCGAGCTGTCGCCTTTGCTGGGCCGATGGCTGGAGCGAGCCACCTGTGCATGACCAGCCCAAGCGCACTGACCGACTGACCTGGGCGGAAATTCGCCGCCTGGCCCTGCGTCACAAGAAATCCCTGTGGGTCGCCAACGGCGTCGCCGTGCTGGCGACCCTGTGCAGCGTGCCCATCCCTCTGCTCCTGCCGCTGCTGGTGGATGAAGTACTGCTGGGCCATGGCGATGCAGCCCTCAAGGTGATGAACCATGCACTGCCGCTGGGCTGGCAGAAGGCGGCCGGTTACATCGGCCTGATGTTGCTGGTGACCCTGTGCCTGCGTTGCGGCGCGTTGGTGTTCAACGTGGTGCAGGCGCGGCTGTTTGCGCGGCTGGCCAAGGACATCGTGTACCGCATCCGCGTGCGCCTGATCGAGCGGCTCAAGCGCATTTCCCTGGGCGAATACGAAAGCCTGGGCAGTGGCACGGTGACCACGCACCTGGTGACCGACCTGGACACCCTGGACAAATTCGTCGGCGAAACCCTCAGTCGCTTCCTGGTGGCCATGCTCACGCTGGTGGGCACCTCGGCGATCCTGGTGTGGATGCACTGGCAACTGGCCTTGCTGATCCTGCTGTTCAACCCGCTGGTGATCTATGCCACGGTGCAGTTGGGCAAGCGCGTCAAACACCTGAAGAAACTGGAAAACGACAGCACCTCGCGCTTCACCCAGGCCCTGACCGAAACCCTGGATGCCATTCAGGAAGTGCGCGCCGGCAACCGCCAGGGGTTTTTCCTCGGGCGCCTGGGCCAGCGCGCCCAGGAAGTGCGTGATTTCGCCATCCATTCCCAGTGGAAAACCGACGCTTCCAGCCGCGCCAGTGGCCTGCTGTTCCAGTTTGGTATCGACATCTTCCGTGCGGCGGCGATGCTCACGGTGCTGTTTTCCGACCTGTCCATCGGCCAGATGCTCGCGGTGTTCAGCTACCTGTGGTTCATGATCGGTCCGGTGGAACAACTGTTGAACCTGCAATACGCCTATTACGCGGCGGGCGGAGCGCTGACGCGGATCAACGAATTGCTGGCCCGCGCCGACGAGCCGCAGTACGCCGGCGGCGAAGACCCGTTCACCGGGCGTGAGACCGTCGGCATCGAAGTGCGCGGGCTCAACTTTGGCTATGGCGAAGACCTGGTACTGAACCAGTTGAACCTGGCCATCGCACCCGGTGAGAAGGTGGCGATTGTCGGCGCCAGCGGCGGCGGCAAAAGCACCCTGGTGCAGCTGTTGCTCGGGCTCTATACGCCGCAGGCCGGCAGTATCCGCTTTGGCGGTGCCACCCAGCAGGCAATCGGCCTGGAGACCATCCGCGAAAACGTTGCCGTGGTGCTGCAACACCCTGCGCTGTTCAACGATACCGTGCGCGCCAACCTGACCATGGGCCGCGAGCGCACTGACCAGGCGTGCTGGCAGGCGCTGGAAATCGCCCAGCTCGATGCTACCGTCAAGGCATTGCCGATGGGCCTGGACAGTGTGGTGGGGCGTTCCGGGGTGCGGTTCTCCGGAGGGCAGCGTCAACGCCTGGCGATTGCGCGCATGGTGCTGGCCGAACCGAAAGTGGTCATCCTTGACGAAGCGACGTCCGCCCTCGACGCCGCCACTGAGTACAACCTGCACCAGGCGCTCGCGCGCTTCCTCAGCGGGCGTACTACACTGATCATCGCTCACCGCCTGTCGGCGGTTAAGCAGGCCGATCGAGTTTTAGTGTTCGACGGTGGTCACATTGCTGAGGATGGAGATCATCAGCAATTGATTGCCGATGGCGGCTTGTACGCCAAGCTCTACGGGCACTTGCAACAAGTACGTTGATTTAGCCTGGGCTCAGCTATCGGAAGCGGATTTTCGCGTGCGTATCCAGCAGTGCATGTGTAAGGGACTTCATGAAGCAAAAGCGGACTCTCGGAACGCCAAGGCTGTTGGGCATCGTATGGCCTTTCATCGCAGTGGTACTGTTCCAGGCATTGTTGGGCTGTGTCAGTCTCTTCATGCTCTCGGCGGTGCGTGGCTATGTGGCCGGTGAGAGCCTGTGGTCCAAAGGCCAGAAAGACGCCATCTATTACCTCACGCTTTACGCCGATAATCGCGATGAAGCCACTTACCTCAAATACCTGCAGGCTATCGCCGTGCCCCAGGGCGGCCATGAGCTGCGCATCGCGCTCGATCGTCCCACGCCGGATCTTGCGGCTGCTCGCCTGGGCATCCTCAAGGGCGGCAACCACCCGGATGATGTTTCCAGCCTGATCTGGCTGTACCTCAATTTTCGCCACTTCAGCTACCTGGAAAAGGCCATCGAGCTGTGGACCGTGGGCGACGGCTACCTGGTGCGGCTCGATGATCTGGCCCGCGAGATGCACGGCGCGATCCGCCGCGACCAGGTCAGCGCCCACGATGTGCGGCAGTGGAAGGCGCATATCATCGCGATCAATGAAGGCGTAACCCCGGCGGCCAAGGCGTTCAGCGATGCCCTGGGCGAAGGCTCGCGGATGATCCTGCGGTTGCTGCTGATCACCAACCTGGCCACGGCCCTGGGCCTGATTGTGCTGGCGCTGTTGCGCACGCATAAGCTGCTGACCCAGCGCCACGCCTTTGCCGACGCCCTGCAACAAGAGAAGGAACGCGCGCAGATCACGCTGGAGTCGATTGGCGACGGGGTGATCACCACCGACGTCGACGGCGCCATCGCCTACATGAACCCGGCGGCCGAGGCGTTGACGCACTGGAAGTCGGCCCAGGCCCAAGGGCTGCCGTTGGCCGCGCTGTTCAACCTGCTGGACGACAATGCCCAGCCCGACGGGTTTACCCTGATCGACCATATCGTCAAGGGCCGGCTCAGTGGCGGCAGCGAGCACTCCAAAACCATCCAGCGCCTGGATGGCAGCACGGTCTCGGTGACGCTGGTGGGCGCCCCGATCCGCAGCGCCGGCAAGGTTACCGGCGCGGTGCTGGTGTTGCATGACATGACCCAGGAGCGGCAGTACATCGCCAACTTGTCCTGGCAGGCGACTCACGACGCCCTGACCGGCCTGGCCAACCGCCGTGAATTCGAGTTCCGCCTGGAACAGGTGCTGCATCCCGCCGCGCAGCAGCAGGGCGGGCGGCATGCATTGATGTTCCTCGACCTCGACCAGTTCAAACTGGTCAACGACACCTGTGGCCACGCGGCGGGTGACGAACTGTTGCGACATATCTGCGCACTGCTGCAGTCGGACCTGCGCGAAGGCGACACCCTGGCGCGGCTGGGCGGCGATGAGTTCGGCATCCTGCTGGAGAATTGCCCGGCGGCGGTGGCGGAGAAAATCGCCGAGAGCCTGCGCCACACCGTGCAAAGCCTGCACTTTGTGTGGAAGGGCCGGCCATTCATGACCACCGTCAGCATCGGCCTGGTGCACCTGGGCCAGACCCCGACCACCCTGGAAACCTCCCTGCGCGCCGCCGACATGGCGTGCTACATGGCCAAGGAAAAAGGCCGCAACCGGGTGCAGGTGTACCACGCCGACGACTCGGAACTGTCCGTGCGCTTTGGCGAAATGGCCTGGGTGCAGCGTTTGCACATGGCCCTGGAAGAGAACCGGTTCTGCCTGTACGCCCAGGAAATCTCGCCCCTGGGGCACGTCGACGGGGGCGATGGGCATATCGAGATCCTGCTGCGCCTGCATGACGAAGCCGGCCGCATTATCTTGCCCGACAGCTTTATCCCGGCTGCCGAGCGCTATGGGTTGATGACATCCCTGGACCGTTGGGTGGTGGAGAATGTATTCCAGATCATCGCCCGTTGCCTGCAGGAGCGGCCGGGTCGACCCATGGCCATGTGCGCGATCAATCTGTCGGGCATCACCATTGGTGATGATGACTTCCTCGGGTTTCTGCACGAAAAGTTTAAGACCTACAGCATTCCGCCCAACATGATCTGTTTTGAAATTACCGAAACCGCCGCGATCGCCAATCTGGGCAGCGCGATTCGCTTTATCAATGAACTCAAGGCCTTAGGTTGTCATTTTTCACTGGATGACTTTTGTGCCGGAATGTCCTCATTCGCCTATCTCAAACATTTACCTGTAGACTTCCTGAAGATCGATGGAAGTTTCGTAAAGGATATGCTGGACGACCCGATTAACCGCGCGATGGTCGAAGTGATCAACCACATCGGCCACGTCATGGGTAAGCGCACAATTGCAGAATTTGTCGAGACGCCGCAGATCGAGCAGGCCCTGCTCGAAATCGGTGTGGATTACGCTCAGGGCTACCTGATCGAACGACCGCAATTGTTTACCTTTGATAGCTTGCAATGTCGACCTGTGCGGCCACAGCCTCTGTTATTCAAGGCGCCCGGCACGTTCCGCTGAAACATTTGCTGGTCTGTACAATCACACTTAAAAAGGAGCCTTAACAGTGATCGACACCTTCAACAGAACCGGCCCGCTTATGGAAGCCTCCAGTTACCCCGCCTGGGCTCAGCAATTGATCCAGGACTGTAGCGAGAGCAAGCGTCGAGTTGTTGAGCACGAACTGTACCAGCGCATGCGCGATAACACGCTCAGCGCCAAGACCATGCGCCACTACCTGATCGGTGGCTGGCCTGTGGTGGAACAGTTTGCCTTGTACATGGCACAGAACCTCACCAAGACCAAATTTGCCCGCCATCCCGGTGAAGACATGGCGCGCCGCTGGCTGATGCGCAATATCCGCGTGGAACTCAACCACGCCGATTATTGGGTGCATTGGGCCCGTGCCCACGGTGTGAGCCTGGAAGAGTTGCAGGCCCAGGACGTGCCGCCGGAGTTGCACGCACTGAGCCATTGGTGCTGGCACACAAGTTCCGCCGATTCGCTGATCGTGGCGATTGCCGCGACCAACTATGCAATCGAAGGGGCGACGGGGGAATGGTCCGCCGTGGTGTGTTCCACCGGCGCCTACGCGGCGGCCTTCCCGGAGGAAGAACGCAAGCGTGCGATGAAGTGGCTGAAGATGCACGCCCAGTACGATGACGCGCATCCATGGGAAGCGCTGGAAATCATCTGCACCCTGGCGGGGACGAACCCGACCCAGGCATTGCAGGTAGAGCTGCGCCAGGCCGTGTGCAAGAGCTACGACTACATGTACCTGTTCCTGGAAAGCTGCATGCGCCTGGAGAAAGAAAAGGCACCCGCGGTTGTGCGTGAGCGCCAGGCGCGGGTCGCCAGCGAAGCGTGACGCAAGACGATGGCGGGGTTTCTACCCCGCCATCGCCAAGCGGTTGCGGCCTGCGCGCTTGGCCACGTACAAGGCGCTGTCGGCGCGGCGCAGCAGGCTTTCGGCGGACTCAGCGGCCAGCAAGGTCGAGCAGCCCAGGCTCACCGTCAATTCGATCCGCGTTCCATCCGCCCGATAATCCTGGGCCTGTGTCGCCTGGCGCAGACGTTCACCGATCATCGCCGCCGCGTCCCGGCCGGTGTTGGACAGCAATACCAGGAACTCTTCCCCGCCAAACCGAAACACCATGTCCACGTTGCGCAACTGGCCCTTGATCGCCCCGGCAACGGCACGCAGCACGCTATCGCCAGCGGCGTGGCCGTGGGTGTCGTTGATGGTCTTGAAGTGGTCGATGTCCAGCATCAGCAAGGACAGCGGGTTCAGATGCCGGCGCGCCATGTCGATTTCCCGTTGCAGGGTCTGGTCCATGGCAATGCGGTTGCCGGTCTCGGTCAACGGGTCGCGCAGGGCGCTGCGGGTGGCGGCGCGGTAAAGCAGGGCGTTGCGCATCGGGTAGAGCAGGGTGGCCAGCAGCGATTCAAGCTGGCCGAGTTCTTCGTCCGACAGGCGCTGGTTGCGACGGAAGATCAACTCGCCCAGGTGCTCGCCTTCATGGCTCAGGCTGTAGTTCACCGCATGGTGGCCGCGATGGCCCAGCTCCAGGCGCAGGTCGCTGGCCTGATGGCGGTATTGCAGGGCGTCCAGGGGCACCAGGCGCTGGATCTCACGGAAGAACACCGCGAGGATGCGCTCCGGCTCCAGGCTGGTTTGCAACTGCAGGCCCAGTTGCTGGCGCAGTTGAGTGACCGTGGTGGGGCGGCGCGGCAGGAGGGATGGCTGACCAAATCCCAGGCGTTGCAATTTGGCACTGTCAAAGTCAATTGCGTTGGTCTGGGTAGGTGTTTTCATAAGCGATCGGCCTCTACGCACTTAGCTGTCTTACAGGCTCGATGAGAGTGGCGAGTGCCAGGCGTCTTACTGTTCCTTCAGTTCCGTAAAACATTGGTTACAGTCTAGACCGCTTTGCAATGGGTTATAACCCCTGGGCACCGCCGCACGTCTTGTCATCGCTTGACCTGCTTGAAAAGGGTTAGAGCGAGATTCATGCCAAACGTTTTAATTAAATTAAACGCCTTATAAATCAAGCATCTGCTTTTATCGCAGAAACACAGCACCCGAACTATGACGCCAGTTATTTGGCAAGTAAGGGCCTGATTGCCCCCACTAATAAAAGTACGCATATCTACAAATTCTTGCCGGCACATCTGTAGTGAGCGGGCTTGCCCCGCGCTGGGCTGCGAAGCGGCCCCAATAAATACACCGCCGAGTTCCAGGTAGAACCCGGTCGCCTGGTTTGGGGCGGCTTCGCCACCCAGCGCGGGGCGAGCCCGCTCACTACAAGGTCAGGGGTAAACCAGGGTGGAGCGGTCGATCTGTGCGATGGAGGTGACGCCGGTCAGGGTCATGGCCACGCGCATTTCCTTGGCGAAGATGTCCAGCAGGTTTTCCACGCCGTGCTGGCCATCGGCGGCCAGTGCATAGGCGGTGGCGCGGCCGAGCAGACATGCCTTGGCACCCAGGGCGAGCATGCGCACCACGTCCAGCCCGGAGCGGATGCCGGAGTCCACCAGCACCGTGAGGTCGTCGCCCACCGCGTCGGCGATCGGTGGCAGCGCTTTGGCGGTGGACAGCACGCCGTCCAGCTGGCGGCCGCCATGGTTGGATACCACAATGCCATCGGCGCCGAAACTCACGGCATCCCTGGCGTCCTGGGGGTCGAGGATGCCTTTGATGATCATCGGGCCTTTCCAGAATTCGCGGATCCACTCCAAGTCTTTCCAACTGATCGACGGATCGAAATTGTTCGCCAGCCAGCCGATGTAGTCTTCCAGGTGAGTGGGCTTGCCCAGATACCTGGAAATATTGCCCAGGTCGTGGGGACGGCCCATCAAGCCCACATCAAACGCCCATTGTGGCTTGGTGACGGCCTGCAACATGCGCCGCTGCGCCGCGAACGGCCCGGACATGCCCGAGTGGGCGTCGCGGTAGCGCGCGCCGGGCGTGGGCATATCCACCGTAAACACCAATGTCGTTATGCCCGCCGCCTGGGCTCGCTCCAGCGCGTTGCGCATGAAACCGCGGTCCTTGAGCACGTACAGCTGGAACCAGATGGCTTGCGGGCTTTGTGAAGCCACCTCTTCAATCGGGCACACCGACACTGTCGACAAGCAGAACGGGATGCCTTTGTTCGCCGCCGCCTTCGCCGCCTGCACTTCGCCGCGCCGAGCGTACATGCCGGTCAGGCCCACGGGGCTGAGAATCACCGGCATGTCCAGCGTCTGGCCGAACACCGTGGTCTTCAGGCTCAGGCTGTCCACGTTGCGCAGGATGCGCTGGCGCAGGCTGATCTCGGCCAGGTCCGAACTGTTCGCCCGCATCGTGTGTTCGGCGTAGGCGCCGCCGTCGATGTAGTCGAACAGAAAGCGCGGCAGCTTGCGCTTGGCCGCTGCGCGGTAGTCGGAGGCGGACGAGATGATCATGAAAAAAGGTCTCCACAAGGCAGGGCGGATCAGCATAGGTAAAAATCTGGCATGATAAAAACAACTTTTATCGCTGGCAATTAGTCGCTAAAGGAATACTGATGAACCTGAGAACCTTGAGGGCATTCGTGGAAGTGGTGCGCCAGGGCGGTTTCTCCCAGGCCGCCGAGGTGGTGGCCCTGACTCAATCCACGGTGAGCAAGGCGGTCAAGACCCTCGAAGACGAACTGGGCACGCCGTTGCTCAATCGCCTTGGCCACCGCAACGAACTCACCGCCGCCGGCGAGATCGCCTACCGCCGCGCCCTGGTGCTGCTCGCCGAACATAACGACCTGGTCGCCGAGATCAACGACTTGCGCGGCCTCAAGCGCGGCGTACTGCGCATCGGCCTGCCGCCGGTGGGCTGCGGCGTGCTGTTCGCAACGATGTTTGCCACCTACCGCAGTCGCTACCCGGACATCGACATCGAACTCACCGAATACGGCAGCAAGAAATTGCGTGAATGCCTGGAAGCAGGGGAGGTCGACCTGGCGGCGCTGCTGCTGCCGACAGACGAAGCCTTCGACTACCAACCTGTGCGCAATGAACCGCTGATGGCTGTACTGCCCATCGATCATCCCCTGGCCGGACGCGCGCGCATCGACTTCACCGACCTGGCGGATTCAGCCTTCATCCTGTTTGAAGCCGGCTTTGCCCTGAACGCCAAGATCCTCGCCGCCTGCGAGCGCAAAGGCGTCACGCCAAAAGTGACCGCGCGCAGCGGGCAGATCGACTTTATCGTCGACCTGGTCGCCGCCGGCCTGGGCGTCGCGTTCCTGCCACGCATGCTGGCGCACACGCATCAACACGCTGGCATCGCCCTGATACCCTTGGACGAACCCCACACCGACTGGCACATCGCCCTGGCCTGGCGCGCCAACGCCCACCTGCCGCCCGCTGCCCTGGCCTGGCTGGAGCTGGCCAGGGGACAGGCGATTTCAACCGACCCTCCGGTTTAATCGCGGCCAGGGCCAGAGAAGGCTTGACTTCTCCTTTTCAATCAGTAACATACGGCGCATTCCGCGATAGCTCAGTTGGTAGAGCAAGTGACTGTTAATCACTGGGTCCCTGGTTCGAGTCCAGGTCGTGGAGCCAGATAGCAAGACAAAGAGAAGCCTGCAGCGATGCAGGCTTTTTTTTGCCTTGGATTTTTCGGGGGGATCAAAGCGCACAGCGTGGCCAGCATGAAGCCGTTAAAATAGAACCCAACCCAGCGAGAGAGGTCTGCTCCTTTATCAGAACTGGGGAATACATCGAATGTCCGCGCAAAATAGCCTAGTGATACTTGCTCGGGGAGGCTACGCCGCTCGGGGAGTGCTTTATTTGATCATCGGTATCTTCGCACTGCTGGCAGCACATGATTCGACAAAACCGAAAGACAGCCACAAGAGCCTGGAAGCACTGCTAAGCCAACCATTTGGCTATTTTTTAGTTGGGCTTGTGGTGGCGGGTCTGCTCGCATTTTCGGCTTGGCGCGTCCTGCAAGCTACGCGTGATGTCGATCATCACGGCAAAGAACTCAAAGGCCTGGTGATTCGCGCAGGTCTGTTGGCGGGAGGTATGGTCAACGGCGCTTTAGCGCTTTTTGCATTGAGCCTGCTCATTAGCGGCATTAGAAGTTCGGGTAAATCCAGTGGGCAGGCCAAAGACTGGCTGGCGCATGTTTTGTCTTGGGATCATTCGAATTTGATGGTGTACCTGATCGCACTCGTTCCGCTGGGCGTAGGTATTGCTCACATCATCAAGGGAGCAAAGGCGTCGTTCGAGAAATATTTTGAGGCCGATGAAGACGTCATGCAGTATGTCCGTCCTGTATCTCGATTCGGCCTGGTTGCCCGTGGAGTCGTGTTTCTAGAGATTGCGGTGCTGCTGGCAATCAGCGGCTCCACTTATCAAGCCATGGATCCGCCTGGTATGAAGGAAGCACTGGACGCGCTCCAAAATCTACCAGCTGGTTGGTTGATTTTGATGGTGATGGCATTAGGGCTGATTGCGTTCTCGGTTTACAGCTTCGCTGAAGCCTTCTGGCGCAGGATCAATATGGATGTGCCCGGAATACCGAGACCGTAGCGTGCCAGCAATCGTCGCACCAGTTCGGATCCATGCCGCTCACGCTTAGGGGAATAGAGCAGGCTCATCCTGTATCCACTCATTGGTAAGGCACAGCGCAATGGACAAGATAATCACCGTGGATCAACTGGCTACCACCGACCTTGGATCAATCAACGAGATATGGCTCGGCGGGACTCATGCCCAGCTATGCCTATGGCGTGGCGAACAAGTCTTCACGCACGAAATGCTCAGTGAGGGCACCCACGACCAGAATGTTCAACGCCTGTGTTTGCAGTCAGTCGACCCTGAAGATCGGGCCGCAGTGGCCAGCGTTGAGTTGATCGTGCGCGAACGGCTGAAAAAAATCGAGAAGGAGGGCGAGTTTTATCCGGCTGAGGAGACGGACACTCATCAATAGTCACTCCTGAGCGCTTGAGCGATATTGACCAGACGAATTGAGCACCACTGACTTAGTATAGGGATCCCTTTCGTTAACGAGGTTTTCCATGATGCGACGTCTTGTTCTCGTGGCCCTATTGCTTCAATGCTTCAGCGCGTTGGCGGACGACGCGATTGTGCCGGTCAAAAAGTGGACGTTGCTCGACCAGAATGACAAAGCCTATACCCTCGACGATGATGCCCAGGTGCTGCTGGTGGCCCGCAGCATGGCGGCGGCGAAACTGGTAAACGCCGCCATCGAAGACTCACCCGCCGGCTATCTCGAAGCGCGTCACATGATTTATGTCGCAGACATCGAAAAGATGCCTTCCCTGGTCAAGATGGTGGCTGTGCCGGCGATGCGTTCTGCCAAATACCGGATCCTGCTGGACCGTGATGGCCGGGTCGCCAGTGAGTACAAGGGCGACCGTGATTCGGTTCAATGGCTGACGCTCAAGGGCGGCGCCGTCGTGCAGGAGCAACGGTTCACCGACGGCACGGCGCTCAAGCAGGCCATTGCGCAGCGACCACAGCCTTGATCAGCGGGTGATCGTTGCTTTTTTGAAGACCATCGCCATGAAGCCGGCAATCATGTCGGCATCGTCGAAGACCTGACGCAGGTTGCGCTCGGCGTTGGCCAGGTGCGTATAGAGTTGCTCCCTGACCTTGTCCACGCCGTAGATGGAAACGAAGGTGGACTTACCCACATCCTTGCCCTGGTCCTTGCCGCTGTCCGGGCA
This sequence comes from Pseudomonas sp. SWRI18, assembly GCF_014268345.1. Taxonomy (NCBI): domain Bacteria; kingdom Pseudomonadati; phylum Pseudomonadota; class Gammaproteobacteria; order Pseudomonadales; family Pseudomonadaceae; genus Pseudomonas; species Pseudomonas sp. SWRI18. The sequence goes on along the minus strand of NZ_JACCQQ010000017.1, from coordinate 41,017 downwards.
GTTGTCACACAGATCGTCATACATCTGGAAAGCCTGCCCCAACTCGAGGGCAAAGTTCTGCAAGACCGCGCGTACGCGTTCGTCGCTGTTGCTGATCAGCCAGGCCATGTCCACGATAGCGCCGAACAAGACCCCCGTTTTGAGCGTGTTGGTCAAGGCGATCTGCTCGGGGCTTCGGGATCGCTGGCCGTCGCGCAGGTCCTGAAACTGTCCACTGACCAGCCCCTTCATGCCCACCGCGTTGGCGGCCAACTCGACGAGTTGGGTCCTGATCGCGGGCGCCAATTCGCTGATGGACGCAATCACACCAAACGCGCGGCTCAGCAACGCGACTGCGGTGAGGATCGCCACGTCCTCGCCGAACTTCAAATGCACGGTTGGCCGGCCGCGCCTGAGCGAAGCGTTGTCCATGCACGGCATGTCGTCGAGTACCAACGACGCGGCGTGGATCAACTCCACCGCGCAGCCCAGGTCCAGGGCGCAGTCGCTTTTATGCCCAAGCCCGTCGGCAATCAGGATCAGCAGGATAGGGCGCATGCGCTTGCCGGGTGCCAACGTGGATTCGCGCATGGCGAGCGCCACCAGGTCGCGCTCGTTGCGGCTTTCGGACAGTAACTCATCCAGGCGCTTCTCGATGGATGCGCGTACCTGAGAAAGGCGCTCGGTAAAACCGAGATCGAGGATGGCGCCGGGTTGCGTGGTCATCGATGTATTTACCTCTACTGGTGCGAATGTGTTGCGAATGGGCGTCCGCACGGGGGGCTTTGAGCTGCCACGCTAAAAGTTGGGAACGACTGGGCATCGGAGGTGCCTCAGTCTTAGCCGCAAAAAACTTATGCGCTCATCACTTCTTTGTATAAGTTATCTTAGTAGCTGACAGTGTCGAGCACAAAATGATTCAAGCAATGTGGGGCTTGTAATGAGTGACAACGATCTGAGTAGACGCAAGGACGATCACCTGGACATCGTGCTCAACGCAAGCGCCTGCCCAAGCGGCATCGGCACAGGCTTCGATGCCTTGCAATTTGAACACTGTGCGTTGCCTGAGCTGGACCTCGACGCCATCGACTTGAGCGGCGGGCTGGTCGGCAGAACGTTGCGCGCACCCTTGCTGATCAGTTCCATGACGGGCGGCGCCGAGCGTTCCACTGCCATCAACCGCCATCTGGCCGAGGCGGCCCAGGCGCTTGGCATCGCCATGGGCGTCGGCTCGCAGCGGGTGGGACTGCGCAGTGGCAACGACCAAGGCCTGACCCGCGAGCTGCGCCGTCTGGCGCCAGACATTGCGTTGCTGGGCAATATCGGCGCCGCGCAATTACTGGAGCGCGATGGCCTCGACCTGGCGCGCCGGTCGGTGGACACGCTGCAGGCCGACGCCTTGATCATTCATCTCAACCCGCTGCAGGAAGCGGTGCAGGCCGAAGGCGACCGCAATTGGTGCGGGGTGCTGGAGGCCATCCGGCGCACCGTGGAAACCGTCGGGGTGCCTGTTGTGGTGAAGGAGGTCGGTGCCGGGATCTCGGCGCAGGTCGCGTTGGCGCTGGCCGGTGCCGGCGTGCAGGTTATCGACATCGCGGGGCTGGGCGGTACGAGTTGGGCCGCGGTCGAAGCTGCCCGCGCCGTGCGGCCGCAGGATCGACGGGTAGCCGAAGCCTTCGCCGGCTGGGGCATACCGACCGCCACCAGCCTGCAAAACGTTCGGCGCGCATTGCCCGGCATGCCCTTGATTGCCTCTGGCGGCATCCGCAACGGCGTCGACGCGGCCAAGGCCATCTGCCTGGGCGCCGATGTGATTGGCCAGGCGGCAGGCGTTCTGCGCGAGGCCACCCTGTCGACGGCGGCGGTCATCGAGCATTTCGACATCGTCATCAGGCAGCTGCGCATTGCCTGCTTCTGCACCGGCTCGGCCAACCTTGCAGCGTTGCGGCGAGCTCGCCTGTTATCCACCACCCCTTCATTGCCCCTGCGCCCATGAGTCATTTCGCTGTCGTCGCGCCGGCGTTCTATAGCCATTTCCAGGCGTTCCAGGCGTTGGCGTCGGCGTTGATCGACCGTGGTCATCGCGTCACGTTTTTTCAGCAGGCCGATGCGCGCCGCTGGCTCACCGACCCTCGTGTGGGGTTTCACACCCTGGGCGCCGCGAGCCATCCGCCAGGCAGCCTCGCCGGCGTGTTACGCCGGGCAGCGACGTCAAACAATCCTCTGCGGCTGCGTGGCGTGATTCGCGATTTGTGCGCGACCACCCGCATGCTGTGCCGTGAATTGCCCCAGGCGCTGACTCAGAACCGCATCGATGCGCTGCTGTGCGACCAGATGGAAGCCGCCGGTGGCCTGGTGGCGGAGGCGTTGGACGTGCCGTTCATTTCCGTGGCCTGTGCACTGCCGGTCAACCGCGAGCCTGGCATTGCGTTGGCCGTCATGCCGTTTGCCTATGGCACGGACGAGCGCAGCCGACGCCTCTACGAAGGCAGCCAGCGGGTGTATGACTGGTTGATGCAGCCGTTGCGCGACGTGATCCGCGCGGCCTGCCGGGAGTTTGCGATTGAGCCCCGCGATGCCCTTCACCAGTGTCTTTCGCCTTACGCGCAAATCAGCCAGACGATTGTCGGGTTCGACCTCCCGCGCCAGCAGTTGCCTGCGACCTTTCACGCCGTCGGCCCGTTACGAACGCCCGAGCATCAGGCGCCAGGCGAGTGGGTCATCGACCCTGCACGCCCATTTATCTTCGCCAGCCTGGGCACCTTGCAAGGTGGACGCATGGATATGTTCCGCCAGATCGCCAAGGCCTGCGCACGGCTCGACGCGCAATTAATGGTCGCCCATTGCGGCGGCCTGGACCCTGCGCAGCAAGCACGCCTCAAGCGCGGCGGGGCAACCTGGGTCGTGGATTTTGCGCCGCAACAGTGGGTCCTCGACAAGGCGGATGCGGTGGTCACCCATGGCGGCCTGAACACGGTGATGGACGCGATCAAGGCCCGCACACCGGTGTTGGTCATGCCCATTGGTTTTGATCAACCGGGCGTGGCTGCGCGGGTCAGCCACGCCGGCGTGGGCCTGAACCTGAGCCGGCGCGCGCGCGCACCGAGGATTCATGACGCGTTGGCTCGGCTGCTCGACCATCCCCTCAAACCTTTGCACCGGCTGGCGGCACAATTGGACCAGGCGGGCGGCACGCAACGGGCGGCCGATATCATCGAAACGGTTGTGCGCACCGGCAGGCCCGTCTGCGCGGAGACCTTGCCATGACCTACGACTTGATATTGGCCGGCGGCGGTCTGGCCAATGGCTTGATCGCCTGGCGACTCAAGCAACTGCGGCCTGAATTGAACGTGCTGTGCATCGAAGAGCAAGCCAGCATTGGCGGCAATCACACCTGGTCGTTCCATGACGGTGACCTGAGCCCGCCCCAGCATCAGTGGATCGAACCGTTGGTGGTGCGCCGTTGGCCATGCTACGACGTGCATTTCCCGGCGCGGTCGCGGCGTCTTTCTTCCGGGTACGCCAGCATCACTTCCGAGCGTTTTGCCGAGGTGATCCAGGCCGCGCTCGGTGACAACCTGCGCACTGGCCAGCGCCTTACACAGGTGACACCGCAGTCAGTCACCCTCGCCACCGGCGAGACGCTTGCGGCCCAGGCGGTCATCGACGGCCGTGGCGTGCGGGAGAGTGAGCAGATGGTGCTCGGGCGCCAGGCATTTCTCGGCCAACTGCTGCAATTGCACGCACCCCATGGCCTCGAAGCACCGATCATCATGGACGCTCGAGTGGCCCAGGGGCAGGGCTATCGTTTCGTGTATGTGCTGCCGTTCAGCGCGGACACGCTGTTGATTGAAGACACTCATTACGTGGATCGCCAGGCCTTGTCCGCCGACCAGCTTCGCGCCCACATCGCCGACTATGTCAGCGAGCAAGGCTGGAGCGTCGCCGCCTGCCTGCGTGAAGAGGAGGGCGTGTTGCCCATCACCCTGGCGGGCGATTTCACGCAGTTCTGGCGTGAAGCGAACGGACAGCCGCTATCCGGCCTGCGCGCCGGTTTATTCCACTGCACCACCGGCTACTCGTTGCCCCATGCCGTGCGCCTGGCTGACAGGATTGCACAACAACGCGACCTGAATGCGCACGCGCTCGATAAAAGCATACGAGCCTTCGCCCATCAGGCCTGGCGCCGCCAGCGCTTCTACCGCCTGCTCAATCGCATGCTGTTTCTGGCCGGGCAACCTGAGGACCGGTGGCGGGTGATGCAGCGTTTCTATGGCCTTCCCGAAGGCTTGATCAGCCGCTTTTACGCCGGCAACAGCAGCGTTGCAGACAAACTGCGGGTGGTCTCCGGCAGCCCGCCCGTGCCGGTCATCGAAGCCTTGCACGCGATGCGCCGTTACCTGCCCAGACACTACGAGAATCGAGAATGACCGACGAAAAAAAGGCCATCGTGATTGGCGCCGGATTTGGCGGGCTTGCCTTGGCAATCCGGCTCCAGGCTGCCGGCGTACAAACGACCTTGTTGGAAAAACGCGACAAGCCCGGCGGCCGCGCTTACGTGTATCACGATGAAGGGTTCACCTTCGACGCGGGCCCGACGGTGATCACCGACCCGACGGCGATCGAGGCGCTGTTCACGGCTGCCGGTCGAAGGATGGCCGACTACGTCGAGTTGCTTCCCGTGGCGCCGTTCTACCAGCTGTGTTGGGAGGATGGCTCGCGGTTTGATTACGCCAACGACCAGGCGGCGCTGGATCGTCAGATCGCCCAGTTCAACCCACGTGACGTGGCAGGCTATCAACGCTTCCTGGCGTACTCCAAGGCAGTGTTCCACGAGGGCTATCTGAAGCTGGGCGCGGTGCCGTTCCTGTCGTTTCGCGACATGATCCAGGCCGGGCCGCAACTTGCCCGGCTGCAGGCCTGGCGCAGCGTGTACGCCAAGGTATCGAGCTTTATCGAAGACGAGAGGCTGCGCCAGGCGTTCTCGTTTCACTCGCTGCTGGTGGGCGGCAATCCGTTTGCCACGTCGTCGATCTATACGCTCATTCATGCGCTTGAGCGCGAGTGGGGCGTGTGGTTTCCCCGCGGCGGTACCGGCGCGTTGGTGAACGGGCTGGTCAGGCTGTTTGAGGACATCGGCGGGCGCGTTGAACTCAATGCCGACGTGTCCAGCATTGAGGTGGCCAATGACCGCGCCACCGGTGTGCGCCTTGAGGACGGACGACAATTCCACGCCGACTGCGTCGCCTCCAACGCGGATGTGGTGCACACCTATGCCCGGTTGCTGGGCGCTCATCCCCGAGGAGCGCAGGAAAGCACTCGCCTCAAGGGCAAGCGCTTCAGCAACTCGCTGTTTGTGATTCACTTCGGGCTCAAGCGCCCGCAGCCTCAGTTGCAGCACCACACCGTGTGCTTCGGTCCGCGTTATCGCGCGCTGATCCAGGAGATCTTCAAGGGCAAGGCACTGGCCGAGGATTTTTCGCTGTACCTGCATGCACCCTGCATCACAGACCCAAGCCTTGCACCACCGGGCTGCTCCAGCCACTACGTGCTGTCCCCCGTGCCGCACTTGGGCAATGCGCCGATTGATTGGGACGTCGAAGGGCCGCGCTATCGGGATCGGATTTTCGACTACCTCGAAAAGCACTACATACCAGGGCTGCGCGAGGATCTGGTCACCTGTCGTATCTTCACGCCGACGGATTTTCAACACGAACTGAACGCGCACTTGGGCTCTGCATTTTCCCTCGAGCCCATCCTCACCCAAAGCGCCTGGTTCCGCCCGCACAACCGTGACGCCAAACTTTGCAATGTCTACCTGGTCGGCGCGGGCACCCATCCGGGCGCCGGCGTGCCTGGCGTGATTGGTTCCGCCAAAGCCACTGCGGGATTGATGCTGGAGGACCTGCACCAGTGATGGCTATTCAAGGTGATGATCAGACGCTGCTCGACCATGCGACCCGAAGCATCGCCGTCGGCTCCAAGAGTTTCGCGGCGGCGTCGCGGCTGTTCGACCCGGCCACGCGTCGCAGCGCCGTGATGCTGTATGCCTGGTGTCGACATTGCGACGACGTGATCGATGGCCAGGAGGCGGGCCATTCAGCAACGCCCGTTGGGCAGGACGACGTCAATCAGCGGCTCGCCGCGCTGATTGCCCAGACGCACGCGGTATTCGCCGGCCAGCCCGTCGAGACCGAGGCGTTCGCGGCGTTTCGCGAAGTGGTGATCCGTCATCGCCTGCACGAGACGTATGCGTTGGAACATCTGTCCGGGTTCGCGATGGACGTTCAACAACGCCACTATCAGCGCATCGAGGACACGCTGGACTACTGCTACCACGTTGCCGGCGTGGTCGGGCTGATGATGGCGCAAGTCATGGGCGTGAGCGACGAACAGACCCTGGACCGCGCGTGTGACCTGGGTATGGGCTTTCAATTGACCAACATCGCCCGGGACATCGTCGAGGACGCAGGCATGGGCCGCTGCTATCTGCCGCGAGAGTGGCTGGACGAATTCGCAATACCGCAGCAGCACCTGGCCGAGCCTGAGTATCGAGCAGCCCTGGCCGTACTGGCGCAGCGCCTTGTCGACAGGGCGGAGCCTTTCTACGTCAGCGCCGAAGCGGGTTTGACCGCCTTGCCGTGGCGCTCGGCCTGGGCAGTGGCGACGGCCAGCGGGGTTTACCGGGAGATCGGTATCAAGGTCAAGCAGCGCGGCAGCAAGGCCTGGGACACGCGCGTCTCGACCTCCAAGCTCGATAAGCTCCGCCTGGTGCTGGCGGGGCTCTGGCGCGCCATCAAGTCCCGTGGCCGCCGCTGGCCGGATCGACCCGCTGATTTTTGGCAGCGTCCCCGTCACGCTTTTCCAACGGGCCGCCATGCAGCGCGCGAAGCTGGCGCCGAAGTGTCGAAATAGACGGCGCGTACAAAAAACCGAAAGAGACGCACCCGGCCTTGCCGGGAACGGCGTGGTGCATCCGATGCGCCTGGTAAAGGCGCTTCAGATAGCCGTTTCTCGGCACGTACCGTAACGGCCAGCGCTTGTGCACCAGGCCGTCGTGGGCGAGGAAGTACAGAAAACCGTACGCCGTCATGCCTGCGCCGATCCACTCAAGCGGGTGCACGCCCTGGTTGCCGAGGGCAATCAGCACGATGGCGAACAGCGCGAACACCACCGCATACAGATCATTCTTCTCGAACCATCCCGTGCGGGGTTCATGGTGAGAACGATGCCACCCCCAACCCCATCCGTGCATCACGTACTTATGGGCGACGAACGCGAAGCCTTCCATGCCGATCAGCGTGGTCAGGAACACCAGAGCGTTGAATATCATTTGATTCACTCATGATAAGTCAGCTGTTCAGACTCGTTTCAGTGCGCAACGTTCTGAGTATGTGCTCATGGTACAGAATTCTACATTTAATGGATGCCACTATATCGCCACTACTATGATCGCCGCCCATTGATGGCACGGTGCCATATAGAGGGATCTAGAAATGTGGCGTACGGTACGTCGAACCAGACTCGGCCTGTTATCCGCTTTTATTTGCCTTGGCGCAGCAGGCATGGCGCAAGCCGCGACCCCGCAGAACACGCCGGGCATGACCGACCTGATCCGTGACCGCCAGGACCGCCTGCTCGAAGAGCAACAACGCCGCCTCGACGACCTCAAGGATCTGCCCGGCAAAGCTGCTACTCCAACCAAGCCAGCGGCACCCGCCGACACCCGCTGCTTCGCGATCAATACCATCGAGCTCACCGGCGCCGACGCCCTGTCCGAATCCGAGCGCACCGGCCTGCTCAAACCTTATATCGGCCAATGCCTCGGCGTGCCGCAGCTCAATGACCTACTTAAAGTCATCACCGACCACTACCTGGCCAAAGGCCTGGTCACCAGCCGCGCCTACTTGCCGCAACAGAACCTCGCCAGCGGCAACCTCAAGGTGCAAGTGGTGGAAGGCCGTCTGGAAGGGCTGAAGGGCGCCGAAGGCAGCGGCATCACCGACCGTCAACTGGCCATGAGTTTCCCAGGTAAACCGGGCGACCTGCTCAACCTGCGCGAGATCGAGCAGATGGTCGACCAGTTGAACCGTCTGCCATCAAACCAGGCGCAGATGGAACTGGCTCCCGGCAAGGCCGTCGGCGGCAGCGAAGTGCTGGTGAAAAACACCCCGCAAAAACCGTGGCGCGTCGGCTTGTCCCGCCACAACGGTGGCCAGCGCAGCACCGGTGAGCAGCAGTGGGGCGCCAGCTTCGATTGGGATAACCCGCTGGGCCTGGCCGACCAGCTCTCCTTACGCGGAGGTCACGATGCGGTCAGCGATCACCAGAAAACCTCGCGCAACTCGATGCTCAATTACAACCTGCCCTTCGGCTGGTGGAACCTCAATTACAGCTACAGCGAAACCGAATACCGTTCCCTGGCCCAGGCCAGCGGTTTCAACTTCAAGCAATCGGGCGACAGCCAGAACCACCAACTGCGCCTGGAACGCGTGATTCACCGCGACGCCCTGAGCAAAACTTCCCTCAGCACCGGTGTGGCCACCCTGCGCACCAACAATTTCATCGAAGACAGCAAGCTCGCCCTGAGCAGCAACCGCCTCAGCGAAGCCCAGTTCGGCATCAACCATGGCCGCCGCATCGGTGGCTCGTTCCTCAACATCGACCTGGGCATGCAGGACGGCATCGGCGCCTTCGACGCCCAGGCCAACCACAACCCACGCCCTGGCCAGGCCGATGCGCGCTACCGCAAATACACCGCCACCTTGAGCTACCTGTACCCGTTCAAGCTGTGGGGCGAGTCGTTCAGTTTCAGCAGCCTCATGACCGGCCAGCGCAGCGAAGACGTGCTGTTCAGCCCCCAGCGCATGAGCCTGGGCGGGCAGTCGTCGATTCGCGGCTACCGGGACCAGAGCCTGTCCGGCGACAGCGGCGGCTACTGGCGCAACGACCTGCGCTGGAGCCGCCCGGTGACCTGGGCCTGGCTGCAACCGGTGTTCACCGAATACGGCACCAGCCTCGGTTACGACCAGGGCGTGATCCGCGGCGACCGCTACAACGCCGAACAGCACGGGCGCATGACCAGCAACTCCGTGGACCTGTTCGCACGCGGCCAGAACGTCGCCGCCACAGTGACCTTTGCGCACTCTTTGGAACGACCGGGGCCGATCACTGAACGTGAAGCGCCGGTTTATTTCCGCCTGGATTTCTTCCTTTAAATTTTTACCGCCTTCGGGCATCGAGACCTGACATGGACGTTCGCCAGTTCGCCTTCCTTGCGCGCCAACCTTCTGCAGCCGTGAAAACCCGTTCCAGCTTTTTGGGCCTGCCCAAACGTGGGTTGGCGTTGGTGCTGGCCAACGCGATGTTCTGGCAGCCGTTGCTGGCGCAGGCGGACGGGATTGTGGTCAGCGCGCCCGGCACCAGTCTGGGCCAGGCGGGCAACGGCGTGCCGATCGTCAACATCGCGGCGCCCAATGGCAGCGGGCTGTCGTATAACCAGTTCAGTGACTACAACGTCGGCCAGCAGGGCGTGATCCTCAACAACGCGACAGGCCGCACGCAGTCCACGCAACTGGGCGGGATTATCCTCGGCAACCCGAACCTCAAAGGCAACGCCGCCAATGTGATCCTCAACGAGGTGAACGGCGGCAGCCCCAGCCAGTTGCGCGGTTTTACCGAAGTGGCGGGGCAGTCGGCGCACGTGATCGTGGCCAACCCGTACGGGATTACGTGTAACGGCTGCGGCTTTATCAACACCCCGCACGCCACGTTGACCACCGGTAAAGCGGTGATTGAAAACGGCCAGGTCAGCCGCTATCAGGTCGATCAAGGCAGCGTGTCCATCGAAGGCGCCGGCCTGAATGCCAACAACGTCGACAGCTTCGAAATTATCGCGCGGTCGGCCAGGATCAATGCCGAAATTCAGGCCAAAAATCTGGCGATCATTGCAGGCACCAATGATGTCGACGCCAAGACGTTGAAGGCTACCGCTCGCGCCTCCGATCCGGCGACCAAGCCGCAACTGGCCATCGATTCTTCGGCACTGGGCGGGATGTACGCCGGGGCGATCAAGTTGGTCAGCAGCGAAGCCGGGGTCGGGGTAAAGCTCGACGGCAAGATGGCCGCCAGCGCGGGCGATATCCAGATCGATGCCAATGGCGACTTGACTGTTGCACAAGTCGCCGCCGAGGGTGCAATGGCGGTCAAGGCCGCGAGTGCCGATATGCAAGGCACGGTCTACGCGGCTAGCGTCGACATACAAACCCGCGATGCACTGGCCATCCAGCAAAACATCGCCGCGCGGGACCTGATCAAGCTTGGCAGCCAGGGACAATTGACCAACAACGCTATCGTCGAAGCGGGCGTGAACGTGGATAACACGCGCAATACCACGGGCGATATCAAGTTTCGTGCGCAAGGCATGCGCAACAACGGCACCCTGGTTGCGAGCCGCGATGTGCGTGGAGCGGTCAGCCAGACCCTGGATAACAGTGGCGGCACACTGAGCGCGCAACGCGTCACGAAAATTACCGCCGGTACGCTGGATAACCGCGACGGCGGCAGGGTCCTGAGCGCTGACAGGACGCGTATCAACGCCGACACGCTACTTAACAGCCAAGGCAAGATTTATAGCCAGGGCGGCCTGCGCATTGTCAGCGCAGACCTGAATAACCGTGGCGGTGAAATCTCCAGCAAGGCCGGCATCAGCGTCGTGGGCGGCAAGGTCGACAACAGTGGCAGCGGCAGCCTGATCAGTGAACAAACGCTGAGCATCAACGCCGAGCAGTTACTCAATCAACTGGGCCTTATCTCCGGGTTACAGGGCGTTGAAGTCACGGGTGGCAAACTCGACAACAGCGATGGCGGCAAGCTGTCCAGCCTCAACGGCGCTATCGACGTCAAGCTCACGGGGGACCTGGACAACAGCAAGGGAGGCGCACTGGTCAGCCAGAAGGCGCTGACGGTCGAGGCGGCCAATATCGATAACCGCACGGGCAGCCTCTCCAGCGGCGGTGCGCAGATCCTTATCGTCAACGACACATTGGATAACAGCGACAAGGGGCAGATCGACAGCGGCGAGTCGTTGGGCATTGCGGCTACGACGCTGCGAAATGCTAGCGGCACCGTTAGTTCACAACTCGGCCTGACCGTCACCGGCACCGATGTGGACAATACCTCCGGTAGCTTCGCGACCAACGCAGAGGCGACCCTTGATCTGCTGGGCACCCTGACCAACACCAAGGGCACAGTCGCCAGTGTGGGGGACCTGTTGCTCAAGCGAGCCGATCAGGTCGATAACCAGGGCGGTCAGCTCGCCAGCCAGAGCATGATGACGCTGCTCATCGGTGGCCTGGATAACCGTAACGGCGGCACGGTCGCCGCCAACGGTCAACTGCTGTTGACGGCCACCGGCAAGGTGCAGAATGACAACGACGGCCTGATCTATAGCAAGAACGCAAACCTCAACCTGCATGCCGCCAGCGTGGAGAACAGTAAAGGCACGCTGCAAAGCCAAACGGCGCTGGTGCTAGAAACCGACGGTGGTGTCGACAACCTCGACGGCAAAATCATCGCCCAGGACGGCGAACTGAGCGTTACCGCCGACAATGTGGATAACCGTGGCGGCACACTGTCCAGCCTGAAAAACGCCTTCACCGCGCGCCTTGTTGGCGTGCTCAAGAACGGATACGACCTCGACGGCAAAGGCGGCACGGTCCAGGCGAGCGCGCTTGATTTGCGCGCGCTGGCAGGTATCAACAACAACGGCGGACGCATCGCTGCGCAAAACGGCGATGCCCTGATCGACACCAAAGCCGCCGATTTCGATAACCGCGACGGTGGCCTCTACGCCAAGCAACGCGTCATTATCACGGCCAACAATCTCGACAACAGCGGCGACAAGGGCGGCCAGATCAGCGGCCAACAGATCGACCTGACCCTCGACGGTGACCTCAATAATCGCCTGGGCATAGTCGAAAGCGACAGCACCCTCGATATCACCGCTGCCAGCATCGACAACCACACCGGCAAACTACGGGCGCTCGGCGCCAGCGGTATCACCCGCTTCCAGATCGGTGGGCTACTGGACAACCAGCGCGGCCTGCTGGAAACGGCGAACAACGACATCAGCCTGGCGGCGGCTCGCGTGCTCAACACCGGAGGCAGCGTTCGGCATACCGGCAAAGGCAATTTTGGCGTGTCGAGCACTGCCGTGATGAACGCCGGCGGCAGCTTTGTCACGGGCGGCGAACTGACGTTGGATGCCGACAGCTGGACCAACAGCGGGGTGATCCAGGCCGGCACGCTCAACGTCAACGTGAAGGACTTCACACAGACGGCCACGGGCCAATTACTGGCGTCGACGGCCTTTGTCGGGACGGGGGGGACCTGGGCCAACGATGGCGTGATCGGCAGTGACGGTACGCTGAGCCTCAAGCTGAGCGGTGCTTACTCAGGCAGCGGCCAAGTGGTGAGCCTGGCGGAGCTGAGCATGGGCGCTGCCCGGCTCGACTTGAACAGCGTTGCCAGCATCAAGGGCGGTGGTAAGACAGATATCACTGTCACAGGCCAGTTGAACAACTACGGTCGACTGACGTCCGGCGGCGATATGACCGTGACCGCCGCAGGCCTCGCCAACTATGGTGCCTTGGCGGCGTCGCAAGACCTCACCCTCATTGCTCAAACCCTGCTTAACGACCAGGCGCAAGACGGTAGCCGAGGCTTCATCTTCAGCGGCCGGAAAATGGGCCTCCAAGCGGGTAGCCTCAAAAACCGCTACGCCGACATCTATGCGCTCGGCAACCTGATGGTGTCGGGAACGACGCCAGGCAGCTCAGCGCAAAGCCTGGAGAACAGCTCCGGCAGCATCGAAGCAGGTGGCGACATCGACATCGCCGTCACGAATTTCGTCAACCAGCGTGACAGATTCAACATGGAGCAAGTGGTTACCGGCGGCTTCATGACCATCTCCTGTGTGCAGCATTGCCGCGGCCCGAACGGCCCGGATGTGCGTGGTCCGGTATTCATTTACAAAACGGTTGAAAGCACGGTGAGTGAAGACTCACCCATGGCCACCCTGGCGGCCGGGCGCAACCTGACGATCAACAGCACAACCGCGCTCAATCAGTACAGCCTGTTGTCAGCCACCAATGACCTGACCATCACCAGTACCAACCTGACCAATAAGGCGGCCCTCTCTGCCTCCGGCACATCGGGTCATGAGGTGGGGGCCGGTAACTGGGTAACCAGCCAGAACTTCTACGGGTTGATGAGTGCCGTGAGTGCCTATGACCAGAAGCATCCACGCTCTGGCCCGTTCGACCCTGTGGCGTTTGGTCAACTGGTCGCGAGGTTTGATCCGAACCTGTTTTACGGCATCAACGACCCCGTGATCGTCCAGGCCGACGGCAAAGCTGTTGCGCCCGCGATTATCCAGGCGGGTGGCGCGTCGAAACTGACCGCCGCCAATGACATCCGCAGCATCGTGGTTCAAAAGACCAGCTCCAGCGTCGATGAGCGCTCCGCCAATACCAACGTTTTCAGCGTGACCCAACCCTCAACCGTCCTGCTCAACCGCCAGTTGCCGCCGGACCTGGCCCAACTGCAAGTCGATCCGACCGCGTTGCCAGGGTTCAGCCTGCCGGCGGGGCAGAACGGCTTGTTCCGGCTCAACGCCCAGGACAGCGCGAGCGCGGCAGCCAGCCACATCGCGGGTGTGCAAGGCCTGCCGAACAGCATAACGCCGCTGAAGCCGCCGAAATACCTGATCGAAACCAACCCGGCGCTGACCGACCTCAAGCAATTCATGAGCTCGGATTACCTGCTCACACGTCTTGGCTACGACCCGGACACCAGCGCCAAGCGTCTCGGCGACGGGCTCTACGAACAACGCCTGGTGCAGCAAGCCGTCGTCGCTCGCACCGGCCAAGCGTTTATCGCCGGGCAGACCTCCAACGAGGATCAGTTCAAATACCTGATGAACAACGCTATCGCCAGCAAGGAGCAGCTCAACCTGGCGGTAGGTGTGACCCTGACCTCGCAGCAAGTTGCGGCGCTGACGCACGATATTGTTTGGCTTGAAGAGCATGAGGTGAACGGCGAGAAGGTGCTGGTGCCGGTGTTGTATATGGCACAGGCCAATAACCGGTTGGCGCCGAATGGGGCGTTGATTCAGGGGGCCGAGGTGACTGTTATCGCCGGTCGGAACCTTGAGAATGTTGGCACGTTGAAGGCCACCAGTAACTTGTCCGCAGTGGCGGGGCAGGAGTTGGTAAACAGTGGGTTGATGCAAGCGGGTGGTCGTCTTGATCTGCTGGCCAATAAAGACCTGACCAACAGGGCGGGTGCCATCATCGCCGGTAAGGATGTGGCGTTAACGTCGGTTACGGGCGATGTGGTTAATGAGCGTACGGTTACGACGTCGCAGATTGCTTATGGAAAAGATCAGGTCCGTAACGACTACGCAAACAGCGCAGCTCGAGTCGAGGCCGTCAACGACCTGAGCATTTCGGCAGGGCGCGATATTAATAACATCGGCGGCTCACTGCAGGGCGGTCGTGACGTGGTTCTTAACGCCGGCCGTGACGTCAACATAGTCTCCGCGCAGACCACCAATAGTCTGGATCGCGGCGTTAACCGCAACAGCAGCACCACTCAGTACAGCGCGAATGTCAGCTCCGGGCGAGACATATCGGTAAAAGCCGGGAGTGATCTCAACGTCGTCGCCAGCCAGATCGATGCCAAGCGCGATATTGACATGGCTGCGGCCGAGAACATCACCATCAGTTCGGCCGCTGATGAACAACACTTCTTGTACAAGAGCAAGAAGCTGAAAATTCAGGAAGATCATGTCAGCCAAGTCAAATCCGAGATTACAGCCGGCGGCAATATAGACCTGGATGCGGGCAAAAATCTGACGCTGGTCGCCAGCCGTATCGCGGCGGGTGACGAAGCCTACCTGGCTGCCAGGGATAAGCTTCAGTTGCTGGCTGCGCAGAACAGCGACTACTCGCTGTTTGATGAAAAAAAGAAGGGCAGTTGGGGCAGCAAGAAGACCCAGCGTGATGAAGTCACCGATGTTAAGAACATTGGGAGTGAGATCACGACCGGGGGCGATCTGTCATTGGTCAGTGGGGGGGATCAGCGGTACCAGGTGGCCAAGCTCAACAGTGGCAAGGACTTGACCCTGGACAGTGGCGGCTCGATAACCTTTGAAGCAGTGAAGGACCTGCATCAAGAGACGCACGAGAAATCGAACAACAGCATGGCCTGGACCTCAATGTCGGGTAAGGGGCATACCGACGAGACCGTGCGTCAAACTCAGATGATTGCTCAAGGCGAGTTGGTCATCAAAGCCGTTGATGGCTTGAAAATCGATATCAAACAGGTCAACCAGCAGACCGTCCACCAGGTAATCGAAACCATGGTTGCCGCCGACCCGCAATTGGCGTGGCTGGCGGAGGCGGAGAAGCGTGGGGATGTGGATTGGCGCCGGGTCGAAGAAATCCATACCAGCTTCAAATATTCCCATTCCGGCCTTGGGCCTGCGGCTCAAGTTATCTTGGCGATTGCGCTGGCGGTTGTTACAGGTGGCGCAGGCCTGGGCGCCGGGTTGGTAGGGGCATCAGCAGGCACGTTTACTGCTGGATTCGCAAACACCGTGTTGGCCGCCGTGATGAACAACGCTGCCAATAGCATGATCAGTAACAAAGGTAATCTTTCCAGCACGTTCAAAGACATCACCAGCAAAGATGCAATGAAAGGGTACGTCGTCTCCGGCCTTATGGGCGGGATCGCTGGCACCCTTGGATATGACCCGACAAAGTTGGGTTTCGATTGGAACAGCGCAGGCCAGGTCGTTCTCAAAACCGGGGCAGATACGTTGGTCCAGACTGCGATCAACGGCGGCAGTTTGGGCGATAATTTTGCCAACAATTTGTTGGGTGCTGTAATCAATATTGCCGGAGCCGTGGCTGCCAATCAGATCGGTGAAATTAATCTAGTCGACGGCAGCCCCACCAAAATTGCGGCCCACGCTTTGCTCGGTGGCCTGAAGTCGATGGCCATGGGAGGCGACTTCCAGACGGGCGCATTGGCAGGCGGTGCCAACGAAGCCTTGGTGCAATACCTCGCAGAGTTGGTGCTGCCAGATAACTACAACCCGAATCTGCCTGGCAATCAGCAGGCACAGGTCAATCTGTTGGCAATGTCGCAGTTGCTGGGGGTTCTGGCTGCGGTGGTCACCGGGGGCGATCCGGAACTCGCGGCCAACATCACAGCAAACGCCACGCAGTATAACTATTTGAGCCATTCGGATCTGGAGCGGGCTTCTAAAGAGCTTTTGGGCTGCGGTAACGAGACGATATGTGCGGAAAATGCTTATGCGAAATATCACGATCTGAGCATGAAGCAGACTGCTCAGGCCCTTATTGACTGCGGTAACAATCCACAAATGTGTGCCAAGGTCTCAATGCTAGTCGCGGAAGCCGAGGCGGATTCAGCTCGATTCAGGGCCATTGCCGACAGTGCTTCTCCTGCCGTGGCGAGAGTGCTTAACCTGTTGATCGCGGAAAATTATGGCTTTCAGAATGAATTGGCAGGTGTAACTGCAGGGCACACGGCGGAAGCAGTAGCTGACGTTCTCGTTCGGAAATTTAGCATCACGCCGGAGCGTGCTGCAGCGTTTGTGGCGGGTGTCGTAGTGACTGTCGCGGCGATCAATGCGGCGAAAGGTGGTAGCGGTGCAAAAGGGACGGGCACAGGAAAGGCGCCATACACCTCGACTGTCTCGCCGGATGCTGAGGCTGGCATGCCGTATGCACACCCGGTAAAGGAGGCTGGTGCAAAAGCACCTGGGGGGCAATTGACGCTGGCTTTGATACTGCTAACCTGCAGAGTAAATTGCAGGGGTACCTACTTGATGCAGGGCACCCTCAGAACCAAACCAAAGCCACTTGGTTTCAGCAGGCTCTTGGCTTTGATAAGAATAATTGGGAGGGATTGGCGTCGCAGATTCAATTTAATGAAGCGAAGGCCGTGGTGACAAAAATAACTCAATATGGTCAGACGTTTGAGCAGAAAATCCCTATTGTCGGGACTAATGGGAGAACCATTGATGTACCTTTCGTATTTTTGAAAGACGGCTCAGGTACTGTTCGCCTTGTAACAGGAATTCCGGCAAAAAAATGAATATATTTCGCGAAAATGATGTCGTTCTTCTCCGGGAAGGGGTGGAAGCTAAAATAGTTATTGGAGATGAAGTCTTTATACCCGAAGGGGCCGAAGGCACAATTGTTATTGTGTATGGCAGTGCTGATCAGCCCTCGGCCTATGAGGTTGAGTTTTTCATTCCCGAGCAAAACGATTTTGCGCTAGCTACGGTGGGTGCTGGTTTAGTATGTAAAGTCTGATTGTTCCTTTGCAGGGAAATGGGGACAGATTTATTTTATTCATTGCTAGGCGGCATTTTTCTAAGGAGAGAGCTTATTTGCGCCTAAAAAAATACTTCTGTCCCGAATGGCACTTACTTAACAGGTAACCCACTGATCCTGCTTAAAAAAATTGAAAAAGGCTGGCCTTGGTCTACGGTGATAGTTTCGAACACACACCAATAGAACAAGGACACAGCCCGCGTGAATCGTAGACGTCAAATCCTCAATCATCAACAGCAGCGCATTCATCAGCACGCCAAAAACAGCAGTGCTCCAGCATTCTTCAAGTTGCTCGCCGACCCAGAGCTGCTGCAGCGTGTCGAGCCTGTGATGCCCAAGCATCGTCAACGGTTGTTCACACCGACCGAGACCCTGTCGATGTGAAAGTCGGCTGGGTCAGATACATATTGGAGATGACGCGGTAGCTGACTGCGGGCGCCTCCTTTTCCTACAAGTCATTGCTTTGTCACGTTTTGACAAGCAAACCCAACACGACTAACTTTCCTGACGTGACGCATGTATGCGACTCACGCTATGCAGCAATTCTATCCCTTCGCCACATTTCGTCGTGGCCGCGGTGCGCCTTACAGCTAGCAAGTGACTGTTAATCACTTGAGGCCAAGCCGCGGAGCCAGATCACCATTTTGTGCATCAGCTTTTACCTCCCAACCAGCCCCTTCAAATCGGCTTGGCAATGCCCAAGGAATTCCATTCACCCCTCAAACGTCCCTTAACACCCCGTTTAAATGCCAGAATCCACCCACTGGATCGTTTTGGAGAACTCCATGCTTGGCAAATTTGAACAACGGCTCGACCCTTTCCCCCCTGACGAAACACCGCCACCACCGGACGGCCTGGCGCGGTTTCTGTGGGCCTGCACGCGTGGTGCGCGGGGTTATATCCTCTTGCTTGCGCTGCTCAGTGCCGCTGTGTCGGTTTATGAAGCCTGGCTGTTTTCGTTTCTCGGGCAGGTCGTGGACCTGTTGTCGACCTGGCAAGCCGGTGGCGAAGCGGCCGGGCAGGAAAGTCGTGTGCTGTGGGGCATCGGCATTGTGTTGGTGATCAGCATCGGGCTGGTGGCGTTGCGCACGATGGTGCAGCACCAGGTGTTGGCGATCAATTTTCCGTTGCGGCTGCGCTGGGATTTTCATCGGCTGATGCTGCGTCAGAGTCTTTCGTTTTTTTCCGATGAGTTTTCCGGGCGGGTCACGACCAAGGTGATGCAGACGGCGTTGTCGGTGCGTGAGGTGTTGTTCACGTTGATCGAGATCGCGCCGGGGATCGGCGTGTATTTCATCGCGATCATCACGTTGGCCGCTGGCTTCGATCCGAAGCTGATGCTGCCTTTCATTGCGTGGCTGGCGCTGTTCGGTCTGGCCATGCGCTATTTCGTGCCGCGCCTGGGCAAAGTCGGGCAGGAGCAGGCCAATGCGCGGTCGTCCATGACCGGGCGTATCTCGGATGCCTATACCAATATCACCACGGTGAAGCTGTTTTCTCATTCAAAGCGTGAGGCGCATTTTGCGCGGGCGGCGATGGAGGATTTCAAGCAAACCGGCTTTCGCCAGATGCGCCTGGTCAGCCAGTTCGAGATCGTCAATCAGGTCTTGGTGGTTGGTTTGATCATGGGCGCTGGCGGGTATGCGCTTTGGCTGTGGCACCAAGGCGAAGTCGGCACGGGCGCGGTGGCGGCGATTACGGCCATGGCGCTGCGCATCAATGGCATGTCGCACTGGATCATGTGGCAGATGACCGGGCTGTTCGAGAACATCGGCACCGTGCAGGACGGCATGCAAACCTTGTCGCGTGGGCCCAAGGTGCAGGATGCGCCGCAGGCACCCGCGCTGGTGACCACCGGCGGCGCGGTGACCTTCGACGACGTGAGCTTCAATTACAACGGCGAGCGCCAAGTGCTCGATGGCCTGAGCCTGAGCATTCGCGCGGGAGAAAAAATCGGCCTGGTGGGGCGCTCCGGCGCCGGGAAATCCACGCTCATCAACCTGCTGTTGCGGTTCTACGACGTGGACAAGGGCGCGATTCTGATCGATGGGCAAAACATCGCCCATGTCACACAGGACAGCCTGCGCAGCGCCATTGGCATGGTCACCCAGGACACGTCCCTGCTGCACCGCTCGATTCGCGAGAACATCGCCTATGGCCGTCCCGATGCAACCGACGAGCAAATCCGCAGCGCGGCGGCCAGCGCCCAGGCCGATGGGTTCATCAGCCAATTGAGCGACAAACAAGGCCACAACGGCTACGACACCCTGGTCGGCGAGCGGGGCATCAAGCTGTCGGGCGGCCAGCGCCAACGCGTCGCGATTGCCCGGGTCATGTTGAAGAACGCGCCTATCCTGCTGCTGGATGAGGCCACCAGCGCGCTGGACTCGGAAGTCGAAGTGGCGATCCAGGAAAGCCTGGATGACATGATGCAGGGCAAGACCGTGATTGCCATCGCCCATCGGCTGTCGACCATTGCGGCCATGGACAGGCTGATCGTCATGGATAACGGGCGCATCATCGAACAAGGCACCCACGCCGAACTGCTGGAGAAGAACGGCACCTATGCGCGGCTGTGGCATCACCAGAGCGGCGGGTTCCTGGGGGAGGATCAGGGCGTGGCGCAAACCCTGGAATAGGCATGAGTGGGGGGCCACTGCCGATCAGTTAAGCGAACGCAATACTCAAAGCAACGAAGATCAAATGTGGGAGCTGCGCTCAACTGACTAGCATTGGAGGGGCCCGGTTTACAGGCAGGGCACGGCACTAAAAATTTTTTTGGTGCGACGCTTGAAAATTTTCCCCCTGAACCTACATAGGTTTTACGCGATGCCGAAGACGGGTCGCGTATCAAATCACTTGGAGAAAACTCAGGAGATTTTGCAATGGCTACTACTCTTTCCTTGGCCCCACTGTTCCGTCATTCCGTTGGGTTTGACCGGTTCAACGACCTTTTCGAATCGGCGCTTCGCAGCGAGGCCGGTACCACCTATCCACCTCACAACGTGGAAAAACACGGCGATGACCATTACCGAATCGTCATTGCGGCCGCAGGCCTGGTTGAGGATGACCTGGAGATCCAGGTGGAAAAAGGCGTGTTGACCGTCTCCGGCGGCAAGCGCGAGCACGATGAGAACATCACCTACCTGCATCAGGGTATCGCCCAGCGCGCGTTCCGGCTGTCGTTCCGCTTGGTGGACCATATCGAGGTGCAAGGCGCACAGCTTGCCAATGGTTTGCTCAGCATCGATCTGCTCAGGATCGTGCCTGAGGAAGCCAAGCCCAAGCGCATTGCGATTGGTGGTGCTGCCAAGGCTGATGTGAAAACCATCAGCGAGCAGTGAGTTGAACAAACCGGAGGCGCCCATCGCGGCGCCTCCGGTTTTGTTTTGTCTACCCTCTGTCCGGTCCGTACCAGATACCCGTCACTACCAGCGATACGTCAACGAACTCACCAACTGCCGCTCATCGCCATACCGGCAAATCGCGAACTCGCAGTAGGTGTAGCGTTTGTTGGTCACGTTGTTCGCGTTGAGCGCGACTTCCCAATGGGGGTCGATTTCGTAGCTGGCCCGGGCGTCGTACAGGGTGTAGGCGGGCATTGCCGACGGCACGCCGGAGGCTTGGGTGGTGCCTTTGTAGCGGGCGCCGCCGCCGATGCGCAGTTGCGGGATGCCGAGTGCAGCCAGGCGGTAGTCGGCCCACAGGGCGGCCTGGTGGTAAGGGGTGTCTTCGCTGCGTTGGCCGATCTCGCTGGCGATATCGCTTTTGGTAATGCGTGCGTCGATGTAGGCATAGGACGCGATCAGGCTGAGGTTGGGCGTGACTTCGGTCTTGGCTTCAAGCTCGAAGCCCCGGGAGCGCACTTCGCCGACCTGTACCGAGAAGTTGATATCCGTGCGGTCCTGGCTCAGCACGTTGCGCTGTTCCAACTGGTACACCGCGGCACTCAGCAGTGTGGCGCTGCCTTCGGGTTGATAGCGGATACCGATTTCATATTGTTTGCCCTCGGTGGGCACGAAGCTTTGCTCCGCCTTGTTGGTGCCGGCCACCGGAAAGAAGGATTCGCTGTAGCTGATGTAGGGCGCCAGGCCGTTGTCGGCCTTGTACACCAGGCCCGCGCGCCAGGTGGTGGCTTCATCGCTTTTGCCGCTGTCGGCCGAATTGCGGAACAGTTCGGTGTGCTGGTCCGCCCAGTCGTGACGGCCGCCCAACAGCAAAATCCAACGCTCATCGAACTTGATCTGGTCCTGGAAATAGATGCCTTTTTGCAGGGTGTCGATCTGCGAGCCACGGTCGGTGGCGGGGTTTTTATTGACCACCACCGGCTGGCCGTACTGGTAGGTGGCCAGGTTCAGCGACGGTGCATTCCCACGGAAGTTATGCGAATCGTAGCTCGTGTCATAACCGTCGAAACCCAGCAGGAAGGTGTGCTGCCAGTCACCGAATTGCCATTTGCTCTCGACGTTGGTGTCGCTGGCCAGGCCTCGTGAGCGCTCCTGGCGGTCGCTGTATTGGCGACGCAGGATGCCGCTGGTTTGCGCGGTTGCTATGCCGGCGGTGTTGACTTGCAGGTACCGCCACGTCACATCCGACTGGTAATACCGCAGCTTGTGGCTGATGCGCGTGTGCTCGTCGAAGCGGTGGTCGAACTCATAGCCCAGCGCCGACATCTCGCCGTTCATTTCGTCATAGTCCGGCTCGCCGATGAAGTCGTGGCGGCCAATCTGGAACCTGCCGCTGCCCACGCCTTTGGTCAACTGATAGGGCAGGGGCGCGGAGAAGCCGGTCTCGGTCTTCTGATAGAACGACAGCAAGGTCAGCGAAGTATCGTCATCGGGCTGCCAAGTAAGGGCCGGGGCGACGTAGACCTTGTCGTTCTGGATATGGTCGGCCGCGGTGTCGCTCTTGCGGTCGAGCAGGGTCAGGCGATAACTCAAGGTGTCGCTGTCACCCAACGGGCCCGTGAAGTCGGCAGACAATTGCTTGCGGTTGTTCTGCCCGGCTTGCAGGTTGATCTCGTGGTACGGCGTCTGGCTGGGGCGCTTGCTCACGGTGTTGATCAAGCCGCCCGGCGACAGTTGGCCGTACAGCACCGACGCCGCACCGCGAATCACCTCGGCGCGTTCCAGCCCATAAGGTTCCTGCACGCCGTCGTAGGAGTTGTTTTGCAGGCGCAGGCCGTCGCGCAGCGAACCGCCCGTGGCGGACTCCACATCGAAACCGCGAATGCGGAAGCGGTCCGAAGTGCGGTTGAAACTGGTCGGCTGGCTGGTGAAACCGGGCGTAAGGTCCAGGGTTTGCGAGAGGGTTTCGGATTGGCGGTCGCGGATCTCGTCACTGGTGACCACCGACAGCGATTGCGGGGTTTCGATGATCGGGGTGTCGGTCTTGGTGGCGCTGAGGTTGCGCGTGGCGACATAGCCTTTGACGTGTTCAGTGCTGCGCTCTTCGCTCAGGCCAGTGATGGCGGTGGGGCCCAGCTCGAGCGAGCCGCGGGTGTCGAGTGGCACCAGCACGTAGCCGTTGGCGCCTTGCACCGCCTGCAAGCCGCTGCCGCGCAACAATTGGGCGAAGCCCTGCGCCACCGGGTATTGCCCTTGCAAACCGGCAGTGTCCAGGCCGGCGACGGTCTTGCTGTCGAACAGCAGCGCCACGTGCGCCTGCTGGGCGAACAGGTTCAATGCCGGGCCCAAGGCGCCGGCGGCAATGGCATAACGCGTGGTTTCCTGTGCCGCCGCCGGGCTGCTGACGGCCAGGCTCAGCGTCGCCAGGCTGGCCAGGTTGAGCGCCAGGGCGAGGGGCAAGGGAGAACGCTTAAAGTGGCGGTGCATGGAAGACATTCCTGTTATTGAGGTGCTTTCTTCCTTGACGCAGCAGTCGTGAAAAGCGGAACCCGGCACGCCAGACTATTTTTCAACACGCTCGATCTGCAACCACAGGGGGCTGAACGCGCGGATCCGCACCGGCAGGCCATCGGCAATCAACTGCAGGGCGCGACGCGGGTTATCCAGCGGCAATACCGCGGACACGCGCAGGTCCGCCAGTTGCTCGCGGTCGAACTGCACATGGCCGCCGTATTGGCGCGCCAGTTCGTCCAGCACCTGTGGTAATGGCCAGTCCTGCACCACCAGTTGATGGCGTTGCCAGGCATCGTCGGTGGTACGTGGGTCGATCTTGCCCAGCAGCGTCACGGCATCCGGCGTGATACGCGCTTGCTCGCCGGCGCTGACGTGCACAGCGTTCTGCTGGCTGGCGCCGGTAGCGGCGACCTTGGATTCAAGCATGCCGAGCAGGGTGCCCGGCGACTCGCGCTTGACCGTGAAGCGCGTACCGAGGGCGCGCACTTGGCCGTCGTCGGTGACCACGGTAAAGGGTCGCGTCGCATCATGGGCCACCTGTACCAGGATTTCACCGCGCAGCAAACGCACCTGGCGCTGCTGGCCGTCGAAGGTCAAATCCACGGCGCTGTTGCCGCTGAGGGTCAGTTGCGACCCGTCTTGCAGATCGATGCGTTGCCATTGCGCCGGCGCGGTGCGCTGGTCTGCCAGCAGATAGCTGGGTGGGTAGGCCCGCAGCGCCAGGACCACCGGCAATGCCAGCAGCAACCCCAGCAGCACGCGGCCGGCCGGGTTGCGCCGACGAACCCGCACGGCTTCCAGCGCAGCCTGCACCGGCGCCTGCTGCGGGCGCAACGCCTGCAGGCGTCCGACAAAACCCTGCATGCGCTCAAAGGCTGCGGCATGCCGTGGGTCGGCGGCTTTCCAGCGCTCCAATTGCTGGTGTTCGCGCTCGCTGAGGTTGCCTTCGTTGAGGCGGATTACCCAGTTGGCGGCTTGCTGGTCGAGGTCGGCGCTCATACGTCCAGCGCGTGGTTGCAATGCAGCAAGGCATTCATCAGGTGTTTGCGCACCATGCGCTCGGAGATGCCCAGGCGGCTGGCGATCTCGCTTTGGCGCTGGCCTTCGAGAAAGTACAGCAGGAACGCCTGCCGCGCATTCAGGGCGAGACCGTCGAGCACGAAGGCGATCTGCTCCAACGCTTCGAGGGTCACCAGGATTTGCTCCGGCGACTGCTGGCACTGCTCCATCATCTCGATGGTCAGCGTCAGTTCCCGCAGGTACGCATCCTCCAGTTGGCGACGGCGCGCGCGGTCGATGATCAGGTGGCGCGCCGTGGTCGTCAGGAAGGCCCGTGGTTCGCGCATCCCACCGAGCGCGTCGCGGGAGGCGAGTATGCGCATGAAGGTGTCGTGGGAAAGATCCGCCGCGTTATGCGGGCAGCCGAGCTTTTTGCGCAGCCAGCCGAACAACCAGCCATGGTGCTCGGTGTAGAGCATATGGACAGCCTGGTTCAAGGTAGGGTTGCTGGCCGGCATCGAGGGTAAGTCTGCGGATAAGAATTATTCGCAAGATTAGCGGTGTGCCATCAGCGAATGCAAGCGTGGCCGGCGCACGGTCTGTATTTAGGTGGTCGGGGTCGATAAGCAGGGGTTCTTGGGTGCGGTGTCGGGACGAACGGGCGGTGCGGTAGAGGCGGCAACGTCCCAGGTCAGCAGGAGTTGGCTGAGCGCCGCGTCGAGAGTTGCGTGGGGTAGATTGTCCCGTGCCAGGATCGAAACACCCTGCAGGAAACTGTCGAACACCGCCGCCATCACGGCCGGGTTGATCGTGTCCGGCAATTGCCCCATACGCACCGCGCGCTCCACGCACGCCACGATCCCGGCCCGCGTGCGCAGCCGCGACTGCGTCAACCCATCCGCCACCCGTGCATTCTCCGGGCTGGGCGCACTCATCACGCCCAGCGCCACCATGCAGCCCTTGGGATGCCCATCCTCGCATTGCATGCGTACAGACTGGCGCAACGCTGTTTCAACCGCCTGACGCGGTTGCAGGCTTTCATCCCACAAGCATTCGGTGACCTGGGCGTAGGTCGTCAGGTAGCGCTGCACGCATTCGTCGAACAGCGCCTCTTTGGAGCCGAACGCGGCGTAGAAGCTCGGCGCAGAGATACCGCCACCCAGTCCCGCCTTGAGTTGGGCGAGGGAAGTGGCATCGTAGCCGTGCTGCCAGAACAGGTGCATGGCCTGTTCCACGGCCTGTTCGCGGTCGAAAGTGCGGGGGCGGCCCATTTGTGCCATGTCAGGTCTCCGGTGAATAGCGAGATAAATACTAGTCGATACATAAGTCGTTGACAATGTGCGGCCGCGCCTTGCAACATCTATATCGATCAGTATCTAAGTCTTGCTCAAGGAGTTGCCCGTGACACCATCACTGACCTTATCGGCGTCATCCGACCGCCTGCCCATCGGCGCCTTGCTCGCCCTGGCCATGACCGGCTTTATTTGCATCGTCACCGAAACCCTGCCGGCCGGTCTCTTGCCGTTGATCAGCGACGGCTTGGCGATTTCCCCGTCCATGGCCGGGCAGATGGTCACCGCTTATGCGTTGGGCTCGGTGCTGGCGGTGATCCCCATGACCATCGCCACCCGAGGCTGGCGCCGGCGCAATGTGCTGCTGCTGACCATCGTTGGCTTCCTGCTGTTCAACTCCATCACGGCGCTGTCCTCCCATTATGGTGTGATCCTGGTCGCGCGCTTCTTTGCCGGCGTGGCGGCAGGGTTGGCCTGGAGCCTGCTGGCCGGTTACGCCCGGCGCATGGTCGCGCCGCAGCAACAGGGCAGGGCGCTGGCGTTGGCGATGGTCGGCACGCCGATTGCGTTATCCCTGGGTGTACCGCTGGGGACCTGGCTGGGTGGGTTGGTGGGGTGGCGCACCACGTTCGGCCTGATGTCGGCCATGAGCCTGGCGCTGATTGCGTGGGTGCTGGTGAAGGTCCCGGACTACGCGCCGCAGCCCGCCCATCAACGTGTGTCGCTGCGTAAGGTGCTGACCACGCCGGGGGTACGGCCGGTGCTGGCGGTGGTGATCAGTTGGATGCTGGCGCACAACATTTTGTACACCTACATCGCCCCGTTCGTGGCGCCGGCGGGCCTTGCCGATCGGGTCGACCTGGTGCTGCTGGTCTTCGGGGCGGCTGCGCTGGTGGGGATCTGGTTGACGGCCAAGCGGGTCGAGGCGTTGCTGCGCAAAACCGTGCTGGTGAGCTTGATGCTATTTGCGCTGGTCTGCGTGGTGTTTGGCTTGATGGGCAGTGCGCCTTTGGTGATCTACCTCGGCGTGGCCGTATGGGGCCTGAGTTTCGGCGGCGCGGCCACCTTGCTGCAAACCGCGCTGGCCGATGCGGCGGGCGACGGCGCGGATGTGGCGTTGTCGCTGAACGTGGTGGCGTGGAACAGCGCGATTGCCGGCAGCGGCGTGGTCGGTGGGGTGCTGCTCGACCGCTGGGGCGTGGCGGTGTTTCCTTGGGCGATGCTGGTGTTGTTGGCGGTGGCGCTGGTCATCGCAGGGGCGGCGCATGCCCATGGCTTCAGACCGGGACGACGGTCTGCCCATGGGGCGGCGGTGGTCGGGCATTGAAGCAAGCAGCGCCTGAGCGGACGACCACAGAAAACAACTGGGTCATCTGCTCAGCGCTGATCACCGGTGCGACCCTCAATCAGGCAGGGTTGACGCCACCCGGAATCAACCGCGCTTCACGCAATGTGTCGAACACATCGAAAAACGCCTGGTCGCTGGCCTGGTAGGCGGTGAACCCCATCATGCGGCTTTTGGACATGTCCGTGACCACCTCGATGGGCCGCCCGAGGTCGGCGTCGGTGTGCCAGGGCGAAATCAGCCGGCCGATATCGGTTTCCTTCAGCCCGTGCTCTGCAGCGATCTGGCGCCAGCTGTCCTGGTCATCGGCCATCTGCTGTTCCAGCGGGGCGGGCGTTGCGGGAAAGTCGGCCGGCGTGAGGCCGAAGTAGTGCGCAATCCGGCCCCACATCCACTTCCAGCGAAACACATCGCCGTTGGTGATGTTGAACGCCTGGTTCGCCGCCGCCGGTGTGGTGGCTGCCCACAGCTGTTGTTTGGCCAATTGCCGCGCATCGGTCATGTCGGTGAGGCTGTCCCACTGCACGCGTGAGCCGGGAAATACGAAGGGGCGCCCGGTGTGTTTGCAGATGCTGGCGTAGACCGCGAGGGTGGTCGCCATGTTCATCGCGTTGCCTACCGCCACGCCGGTGACGGTATGCGGGCGATGCACGCTCCAGGTGAAGCCGTCCTTTTCCGCGGCGGCGAAAACTTCGTCTTCCTGGGCATAGTAGAAATTTTCCACGTCGAGCCGGCCTTGCTCCTCGCGAAACGGGGTTTGCGGCAGGCTGCCCTTGCCATAGTTTTCGAACGGGCCAAGGTAGTGCTTCAGGCCGGTGACCAACGCCACATGCTGCACCGTTCCGGCGGGGCGCACGGCGTCCAGCACGTTGCGCACCATGGCAGCGTTGACGCGGATGTTCTCGGCCTCAGTGGCTTGGCGCGACCAGGTGGTGATGAACACATGGGTGGGTTTCAGCTTGGCCAGGGCCTGTTGCAGCGAGGCCGGGTCTTGCAGGTCGGCGGCGACCGGGATCACCCCCGGCACCTGCGAGGGCCGTCGGGACAAGGCGGCGACCTGCCAGTTTTGCTCAAGCAGTAATTGGGTAATGGCGCTGCCAACGATGCCGCTGGCGCCCACGACTAATGCGGTCTGGGTCATAGGATTCTCCCGAGAATGTAGGTTTGTGAGCCTCTGTGCGTAGGAGAGGTTCAACCTGATCTGTAGGGCTGCGCGCACTAATCCTGTTTATGAGGGTCCATAGGCCCCGCACGGTCGTCCCTGGCCGTCTGTTCATCCTCAGGTAAAAAGATCTAAGCATGTTCCTACGCACTTTTGCAGTTGGCCTGTGGGCCTTGATTTTGTTCTCCACCGCAGCACAGGCACGTGGCCCGATCGACCTGTATTCCGCTGAGCAACGACAGCTCTCGTTCGACAGCTGCGCCGCGTTGTTCCCCGCTGCCACGCCGATCAAGACCGCGACCGTTCCCGCGTCGATGAAACCCCTGGCGCTGTGCTCCAACAGCTTTGCGGTGTTGTATTCGCAGACCAGCAAAACGCCGTTGCTGGTGGTCGAGCGCCTCAACGCGCGCCAACTGCGCGACGCCAAGGGCGAGGAGCGCACCAACCATTTCTACGCCGACCCGCGCATCCCCATGGCCGGGCGCGCGCAACTCAGCGACTATCGCGACCAACACCCGGCGATGGACCGTGGGCACCAATCCCCGGCCGCCGACGCACCGAGTGCTTTAGCCATGGCGCAGTCCTTCGCGTTGTCGAACATGGTGCCGCAAGACCCCACCAACAACCGCAAGATCTGGAGCAAGGTGGAGGCCGACGTACGCAAGTTCGCCACGCGCGCCGGCGGCGACGTGTATGTCTTTACCGGGCCGCTGTTCGATGCGGGCCACGGCACCATTGGCGACAACAAGGTCTGGGTGCCGACGCGGCTGTTCAAGCTGGTGTACGACGCCTCTTCCCAGCGGGCGTGGGCGTATGTGTTGCCTAATGCAGAGACACGCATCCAACGGCCGATGGACTACGAAGCTTTTGTCAAAAGCACTGGGCTGAAATTGTTGGGGAACCTTCCGGTTGTGGGCTCGGTGGGGCGGACGTAACTCTTCAGCGCCGCGGCGGCATTGCTGGCATTTTCTGCGCCTGACCCACCGCTTTCGCAGCCTCGCTAAAGCTCGACAGCTCCCACAGGGGATCGGCTTTTGTTGGTTGGGTTTGCGTTGGCGCGGCTGGCGTAATCCCAGCCGTGACGAAGATCAAATGTGGGAGCTGTCGAGCCCCGGCGAGGCTGCGAAGGCGGCGGCATTGCTGGCATTTTCTGTGCCTGACCCACCGCTTTCGCAGCCTCGCTGAAGCTCGACAGCTCCCACAGGGGGTCGGCTTTTGTGGGGTGGATTTGCGTTGTCGCGGCTGGCGTAATCTCCGGCGCGACGAAGATCAAATGTGGGAGCTGTCGAGCCCCGGCGAGGCTGCGAAGGCGGCGGCATTGCTGGCATTTTCTGCGCCTGACCCACCGCTTTCGCAGCCTCGCTGAAGCTCGACAGCTCCCACAAGTGGATATCGCTTCAAGAGGTTATACTTACCCCCCCGCGAATCACCTCTTCAAACAGCCCGAGATATCCCATGAGCACCTCTCTCCCTCTCACCCCTGCGCGAAAGCCCGTCGCGCCGCTGGTGGCCTTCATTATTCTGGTACTGGGCGCCCTGTTCCTGCAAAACAGCGTTGGCTCGCGCCAGGTGCTGTTGCTGGTGGTCGGCGCCGCGCTGGGCCTGACGCTCTACCACGCCGCCTTCGGCTTCACGTCGGCCTGGCGCGTCTTTATCAATGAGCGCCGTGGCGCCGGTTTGCGCGCGCAGATGGTGATGCTTGCGCTGGCGGTGCTGCTGTTCTTCCCCGCGTTGGGGGCGGGCACCTTGTTCGGCCAGCCAGTGGTTGGGCTGGTGGCACCGGCCGGGGTGTCGGTGGTGTTCGGCGCGTTCATCTTTGGCATCGGCATGCAGTTGGGCGGCGGCTGTGCGTCGGGCACGCTGTTCACCGTGGGCGGCGGTAATGCGCGCATGCTGGTGACACTTCTGTTCTTTATCTGCGGCTCGTTGATCGCCACGCACCACGTGGACTGGTGGTTCGCGCTGCCTGCGTTCCCCGCCGTCTCCATCGTCAAGAGCTTCGGCGTCTTCCCGGCATTGCTCGCCAGCCTGACCATGTTCGCGATCATTGCGATGGTCACGGTGCGCCTGGAAAAGCGCCGCCACGGTCAGTTGGAAGAGGGGGTCAAAAGCGAACACCAGGGCCTGCGCCGTTTCCTGCGCGGACCCTGGCCACTGCTGTGGGGCGCGATTGGCCTGGCGTTGCTCAACTACGCCACCCTGGCGCTGGCCGGGCGCCCGTGGGGCATCACCTCGGCGTTCGCGCTGTGGGGCGCCAAGGTGGCGAGCGGGTTGGGTGTGGACGTCAGCGCCTGGGCGTTCTGGCAGATGCCGGGCAATGCCAAGGCCTTGGCCGCGCCGGTGTGGGAAGACATCACCAGCGTGATGGACATCGGCATCGTCCTCGGTGCACTGCTGGCCGCCGGCCTGGCGGGCCGCTTTGCCCCCAGCCTCAAGATCCCGGCACGCTCGCTGATCGCCGCGGTCATCGGCGGCCTGCTGCTCGGCTACGGTTCGCGCCTGGCGTACGGCTGCAACATCGGCGCCTACTTCAGCGGCATCGCCTCCGGTAGCCTGCATGGCTGGGTGTGGCTGGTGGCGGCGTTCATCGGCAACAGCGTGGGCGTGCGGTTGCGGCCGTTTTTCTTTGCCGGTGA
The DNA here is from genome assembly GCF_014268345.1 of Pseudomonas sp. SWRI18. Taxonomy (NCBI): domain Bacteria; kingdom Pseudomonadati; phylum Pseudomonadota; class Gammaproteobacteria; order Pseudomonadales; family Pseudomonadaceae; genus Pseudomonas; species Pseudomonas sp. SWRI18. The sequence goes on along the minus strand of NZ_JACCQQ010000017.1, from coordinate 10,311 downwards.
GCAGCGGCCGAAGGCGGTGTTGAGCGGGTGCTGAACAGTGCGCGGGTTCTGGCTCGCGCTGAAGCTCCACTGTGAAAGCTGTCGAGCCCCAGCGAGGCTGCGAAGGGGCCGGCACTGCTGGCGTCTTCATTGCCGCCGGCCCGCCATCGTAGGTCTACGAGGCCGGGGCTGCCCTTCGATCAGCTCTCTTGTGAAGGGCTTGAGTCCTCAGCCGCTGGCGCAGCGAGCTTTTCCCGCTCCGCCTTGCTGATGTACTTATCCTTACTTTTCGGCGCCAGTTTGGCGCTGGCTTTTTTGGCTTTGGCCTTGAACAACTGCTTAAGTTTTTTCTGGCGATTCATGTCGTTCTATCCGGATTGTTCAGGCGCGGGATGATACCAGCATAAAATCCGGGGCCGTTCCCTGGGGCGCTTTTTAGCGCTGATCTGTGCATTGAATCGCCTGCCCTTTTGCCAATAATCGGGTCCTCCAGCGCACAACGGAAGACACTGATGAGCATCCACACCCGCACCAAACGCCTGACCGTCCCGCAACTGGTCGCCATGAAGGGCCAGCAGAAAATCGTCTCGCTCACCGCCTACACCAGCGCCATCGCCAAGCTGATCGACCCGGTGGTCGACTTCATCCTCGTCGGCGACTCCACGGCTATGGTCGGTTATGGCCGGCCTTCGACCTTGAGCATGCAGCTCGAAGAAATCATCGGCCACACCCGGGCCGTGGTCGACAGTACACGCCTGGCCTGTGTCATCGCCGACATGCCGTTTGGCAGCTATCAGGAATCAAATGAACAGGCTTTTCGCAATTGCGCACAAGTAGTGGCGCGTACCGGTTGCGATGCCGTCAAACTGGAAGCCAATAAGGCCTTGGCCGGCACCGTCGAATTTCTGGTGGCGCGCGGTATACCCGTCATGGCGCATGTAGGGCTGATGCCGCAGTTCGTCAATGTCATGGGCGGCTTCAAGGCCCAGGGCCTTACCGCCGAGACCGGCGCCTTGATTGCCGAGGATGCGCGCGCCAACTTGCAGGCGGGCGCGTTCAGCCTGTTGCTTGAAGGGGTGGCCGAGGGCGTTGCCCGGCAGATCACCCTTGATTCGGCGATGCCCACCATCGGCATCGGCGCTTCCCCCGCCTGCGACGGCCAGGTGTTGGTGACAGAAGATGTATTGGGCCTTGGCGGCGAACAGGCACCGCGCTTCGTCAAACAGTACGCCGACGTTGGCGCGGTGATCCGCGACGCCTGCGAGCGCTTTGCTGAAGACGTGCGCCATGGGCGTTTCCCGCAGGCGCGGCACTGCTACGGACTTTGACGGATCGCCTGTCCCAGTTGCGCCACGGCCCGAACGATGTCCTTGCTCCAATCGAGGGTAAAGCTCAAGCGTACATGTTGTCTCCAGGCACCATGCTGGCTGAACAACTCCCCGGGGGCGATGACGATGCGTTCAGCCAGCAGCCGCTCGAACACCCGTTGCATGTCGACCGGCTGTGTGGCCTCAAGCCAGAAACACGCGCCGCCTTGCGGGATCATTGCGTGGAAAGCACCATTGCCATGCTGGTCCAGCAAGCCTCTCATGCGAACCATGCAGTCCTGCAGCAAGGCGCGCAGCTTATGCAGATGCGTGTCGATGCGCCTGGAGGTGAACAGCTTGGCAATCGCTTTCTGGCGGATCGGCGAGAGACGAAACGCCCGCTCCAGGAACAATCGTTGCAACTGCGGGCCATGCCCGCGGCACAGCAGATAGCCATAGGGCGCCTCCGCGCCGATCACCTTGTCGAAGCTGGAGAACACCACCAGTCTGTGCGGGGCGGCAAAGTCACGATAGCGCGCCGGTTGGGGGGCGAAATACAACTCGCCGTACGTGTCGTTTTCGAACAGCCAGATCTCCCGCTCAGCCAGCCACTGGCAGATCTGCCGCTTGTCCTCGTCCGGCATGCGGCTGCCGTGGGGAATGTTCACTGTCGATGACAGTACTGCCAGGGCGATGGGCTCATGCGTGAGCCGTTCATAAAGCGCGTGCAGGTCGAAACGCCCGTCGGCGCCCAGGGCCAGTTCGATCACGCGGATGTTCGCTGCCTGCAATTGGCGCAGAATCGCCCACGAACAGGGCGATTCCACCAGCGCCACGGTGCCCGCCAGGTCCAGGGCATTGAGCGACACCTCCAGCACGCTGTGCAGGTCCGCGCCAATAAACACCTGATCGGCCTGCCAGTAGCAATCAGTGGAGCAGGTATAGCGTTCGGCCAACGCCGCCCGCAGCTCCGGTTCGCCGAAGGGCAGGTACAGCGGTGTGAGTGAGCGCGGGTAATGGCGGGCCAGTTCTCGCTCCATCAGCAGCAGCGGGTTCTCCAGCGACAGCAACAGGGCGGGGGCGTCGCTGCTCAAGGCCAGCATTCCAGGCTGGCGGGCGCTGGCGAAGACCTGGTCGATCAGGCTGGGCGAGTGATCAGTCGATGGAGGCGGCGGTATCGAACGGGTGAAGTACCCCAACTTAAGCTTGGCGTAGATGCGCCCTTCATCCTCAAGCAGCGCATAGGCGTATTTGGTCGTCGACACCGATACACCCAGGCGCTGCGCCAATTGGCGCAGGGACGGCAACCTGCGATCACCTTGGGCAGGGCTGGCCTCGATCCATTCGACGAGGTAGCGGTACACGGCCTGATAGGCGAAGGCGGCGTCTTTGGGTTTAGCCATGATCATTCCTGGCGGCCGCTGTTACAGGCCGGCGGGTTAACAGGCTTGCACGTCGCGAGGGCAGCGACGTGCATTGAGCCGGCAGGCAACGTCTACGCCGGCTCAATACTTCTCGCCAGCCCTGCAGCCCACGCGGCAGCCATCTTTTCGCCCACCGCTTCAAAAGCCGGGTGAGTGCTTCGATAATCCGATAGCTCTAGCATCGCGCGGTTCATGCCGCTGCGTACCCTGGCGAGCAATTCATTGCAGCGCGCCTCTGTCAAATTGCACGAATTACGTCCGAACTGCACCAGCAGCTTGCGCTTTGGCCACGCTTTCGAGCCGCCGAGCAGCAGGCCCATGATGTCGTTCGGCTGATACACCGTGGTGGTCACGAGGTCGTAGGCTGGCGCGAGCCAAACATCGGCGTCTTCTGCGCAGTGCTCATAGAGCAGCCCGAAATTCTTCAAGTGCCCGTCACCATTTTGGATCGCGGCCGAGAGCGCCACCATCAAGAAGAAGTCTTCCAATGCCTTGGTAACGCGGGAAGGGGGAACGTACGCCTTGATCAACTTTGCGCAGCCCTGGTAACTGCCGTCGTACTTCTTGTCCGTTCCCCTTCCGGAGAGAACACACATATCCTCAAACCCCAGGTAGGCGCCATCCCGGATATCGAACCGTTTCACCACCAGAAACTTGCCCTGCTGGCTTAGCTGGCATTCAGGTACCTCAAGGCCTGTATGAAAGGCCGCGCGCAGGCAGAAAAACTCATTGGCTGCCAGTTGCGCGAAGTCTGAATCATTGAAGGCCTTCACCAAGTGCGTGGCGCCACGGTGGGTGAGGCACGCAACATCGGGATCCGTATCGCCAGCATCGCGCACCAGTACCTTAGGTTGAACGCCGGACACACCTGAATAGGCTGCGTAGGTTTTCATCAGATCGTCGAACAGGTCTTTCGCCCCGTCATACATCAGCAGATTGGAGAGTTTGATTTCAGGCAGCGATTCGCCAGCGCTGGCTTGGGTGACGCTGATGCGACCTAGCTGGTGCGGACCGACGATACCCAGCAGGGCGAAGTCGTCAAAGCCACGTACGGACTTGCTGAAGCGGCGTACAAGCTCGGCTTTCAAATGCCCTTCGGGAAGGTGCATCTCAAACAGAGGATGGATTCCATACGTCCAGGTGTAGCTTTCCAAGCGTACCGGCATCGTCAAGGACACCGCGTCCTTTTCGGCAATCGCTTGGTTATATGAGAACACCGAGTCGTGCCGGTTTTCTTCGCTGCGCCCAAGTATTCCAGCCAAAATGCCGCTGACCCCGATGTTCAGCCGTTCGCTTTCTTTAGTCATGGAAGTTTTCTGCTTTCAGTTCATCGAGCGTCTTGCGGCGACGCTTGGGCGTCGCGGTCAATTCATAGCCCAACCCCTCAAGGATAGCGGCTACCTTTCGGACCCCCACTTCAGGGATGGTGTTGTTCTCAATCCCCGAAATGGTTGCTCGGCTCATACCGTGCCGAAGCGCGAGCTGACTTTGCGAAAGGCCTGCCGCCTTACGCAGGCTTTTGATTAGCAGACCCAAATCTTCCATATTAAATTGCATCCTATACAGTGCAGATATGCGAAATTTTATATTTATGCATCGTATTCCATACGTTTTGCGTTGAGTAGCGTTTTTTTCGACTAGGAGTCTGTACGCGCCAGAAACGCTGTGATCAATTCCACAACCTGCTGCTGAATCGCCTCCCGTGGCCGGCCGCCCTCACCATCCCGGCAAATCATCCCATCCCCCGGCGAGTCCTCTTCAATCAACGCCATACCACCCGGTTTGCAGATCGCCATGAAACTGAAGTGGGTCGCATCGCCGATTTCCATATACTGCGTCGACGCTTTGGGCATGCGCCTGACCATGTCAGCCGACTCCAATTCGGGCGACATATCCTCGGTGGGTACGCCTCCCGCAATCACCAGCGCCGGCACCGGCAGCGCGGCCAGGCTGGCGTCGGTGAAGCCGCGCGACAGGCCCAGATCCAGGGACACAACGGCGGTAACGCGCTTATCGCTCAAGTCCTTGGCCAGTTCGGCCTTCCCGACTGGCGTGCCGGCAGGGTTCATCTGCTTATAGCCGATGCAGCCGCCCAGCTTGGGGTGGATGTCGCAGTCCCGGGCAAACAGCACAGGATCGAAACGCGCACCGGCGATTTCCATCACCGTCCAGCCGCCGAGGGAATGACCCACTGCGGCAATCCGCTGCTTCGCCACTGCGCCAAAGTGTGTTGGCTGAGCCAGTACCGCGTCGATGGCGCGGCTCAAGTCTTTGGGGCGTTGCCACAACTGTGCGGCTACCTGCGGGCTGCGGTCCTTGCTGGTGGTGCCGGGGTGGTTGACCGCCGCGACGATATAACCCTGGCGCGCCAAGGCGCTGGCCAGCCACACCTGGTTGCCCCAATTGCCGCCATACCCATGGGAAAGCACCACCAGCGGGTGCTCACCCGCAGCCGGCGGTGCGTCGGGCACGCCGAGGGCACCGACAAAGACAGGGTTGTCGGCGATCAGTTCGGGGGTGGCAGCGGTGGCGGCGGGGTACCAGACCACCATTTGCAGTGCGCGGTGGTTTTGCGCGTCGGGCAGGGTGGTGCTTCGAAAACCAATGGCGGTTTCCTCAGCCGACGCGACAGCGGTCAAGCAGAGCAAAAGGAGGGCGGCGAGGGCGGTTTTCACTGTTTATCGTCCTTGATATGAGGTGGCGCAGCATGCACCCAAACAGGCCGTTTTGGTAGAGGGCAGGCGGGACTAGGAAGTGGCTGACGCGTTCCTACTTTAAAGTATGACGGAGTTGTCCTTCGTTATTTTAGGAAGTGCATGGCTTTCTTCGGTTAATTAATCGTGCAATGGTAGAGGCGTGAATCTTACAGCTGGCTTGATTTGAACCTTAAGTGTTAATGCACGACTCTATGGTGATGATTATGAAAAGCTTGATGGTGCTTCCAAACAGCAAGAACGCAAGTCAGTTATCGCTTGCTCTGTTTGCCGGTTTTATTATTTTTACACAGGCTGATACGTTTGCTGCGGAGCACACGATTAGTAAAATGAAGGCGCCCAGTCCGGTACTTATATTGTCTAATTCTAATATTGATCCCGGTGTCGGGTTCGCAGTCTTCGACATTTTGTACCCCGACATTCCTGCGGGAACACTCGTGGGGCCCAAGCAGCTGTTGGAGATTAGTTGGCGTACAACTTACTATCCTGGGACGATCAATGAAGAAATCCAGTTATGTTATTTTCTGCCGTTCAGTTCTCAAAATAGCTGTGAAAAAATCTATCCAAATGCTTCCGGGACATTGATGTTTTTTAATGATCAAGCCTTCGGTCATGGTTCAAAGGTTGTGATTAATCATAAAGTTTTAGGCGGCGCGCGACCTTACGCTCGTCCCGCTGGTGTGGACTTGGTAAGTTTTAAATATAGGTACTGATGAGGTGTCAAACGCTCACGCTCGTTTCGATGATGCGCGTTTTAATGAATGTTCATAGGTAAGGTGAATACCCATGATTAACGTCAGTTCATCTACGTCCTCGTCTAACACCCGCCCGGCAAACGATGCCGCCAGCGTTGTAGCCCGGCGCCCGGTGTCGCCGGAGGACAGCAAAAATGCCGCGTCCATTTCTTCAAATCGTGGCACTTCCACTACGGTTTCAATCCTGGCACTTCAACTGAGTGACGCGGCAACGCGGGCTGCAGCCAGTGTGGAGCAGAAAAGCACCGATCCGCTCGACCCGATCACAGGCGAAGAATATTTCGCCAACAACACGCAACACGACGCAGAAATACCCAATACCACCCACCCGGAACTGTTGGCACGGGCGCGACAAGCGACTGACTTCCTGAACGGCCACGACACAAACCCCTTCAACGGGCTTGGGCGCGATCAACTCAACCTGATTGCCCGCGATGACAGTGGCGCCTTCACTGTTAACGAGCGACGCGCAGCTTGGGAAACGATGCAATCGATGGAGTCTCCAACTGCGTCGAGTTCGGAGTCGGTCTCTGTCAATGGCCGTGACATCATGGTTTCGCGCTTGTTCAACAATCGCGAACCCCCCGTCGCCTTGCCACCGGCGACCTTTGAGAACATCACTCAAAGACGCAGCGAATTCCTGACCCTTGATGATCGCGCCTTGATCGGGGACATGTACGCCTATGCACAGTCGCAAGGCGCGGATCTGGCTTACGTCGATCGATTGGTCATGTCACTCAGCACCTACCGTTATTACAGCGACGGGCGTCAACTCAGTGGCAATAATGGCTACGACACGGACGGGTATCGAGTGACCTTGGATTTCAAGCCGGAGGACGCCGCAACCGCCTCCAGCATACTCAACGGTTCGGCAATCAATAGCACCCGTATCGACCAAGGCTTTTTGCGATACATTCTGAGCCCGGACCACGGATCGTTCATCAACATTGGCGGCATACCTTTCCTGGAGCGGATGGTAAAAAAATTCTCCAGTGAGGGCGCGGATCAACCTCCACTTGGCAGTGAGTTCACCACCTTCAAAAGAGCCAGAGTCGAAGATCATGTCGTCAGCACCACGCACAAGGATATAAGGCTCCCACCTTCCAAAGCAGTCACACAGGTCGTCAACGGTGTATGGAGCCTCACCGAGTACGGCAAGGCCGAGGGTTACAGACTGGATAAAGCCACCCGCCAGGTGTACAAGCCCGCCGAGCCACCAACGGATCAAGCGCAACAGCGTTCAACCTGGAACGATCCCGCCAGCGAGGCGCGCAACAATAGCCTCTTCCAAGCCCTCTCCGACACGGGGGAGCAACCCAAGACACGATGGCTCTGGCCCGGTCACCTTTTCAAGCTGATGAAAAACTTCAAACCCTGAGGCCTGGCACATTTCGTCGTTTACCGGACAGCTGACCGTCGTTGACGCTTGGTATTGGCCAACACAGCCCCATAACTACCCCTGTATCCATTAAACGCAAGGGCAGACCATGACCAACCAAACCGAAACCGCCATCCTCGCCGGCGGCTGCTTCTGGGGCATGCAGGACCTGTTGCGCCGCTACCCAGGCGTGCTGAGCACGCGCGTCGGCTACACCGGCGGCGATGTGCCGAACGCCACCTACCGCAACCACGGCAACCACGCTGAGGCCATTGAGATTGTGTTTGATCCGGCGGTGATCACTTATCGACAAATTCTCGAATTCTTTTTCCAGATACATGACCCGAGCACGCCGAATCGTCAGGGCAATGATCTCGGGCCCAGTTACCGTTCGGCGATCTATTACCTGAGCGAACAGCAACGGGATATTGCCAACGATACGGTCGCTGACGTTGATGCCTCGGCACTGTGGCCGGGGCCGGTGGTGACTGAGATCGAGCCGGCGGGGCCGTTCTGGGAAGCGGAGCCGGAGCATCAGGATTACCTGGAGCGCATTCCGAATGGGTATACGTGCCACTTCATTCGGCCGAATTGGACGTTGCCGAAGCGGGCTTGAAGAGGGCGGCGCACCCGAGTAGTTGGGGCGCCGCATCCTAGTCTGATCCCGCTGTTGCCTAGGCGTGGGTCAGCCCGGTCAAGGTGTCCGCAATCGTCTTGGTGCGCTGCGCCGTGCCTTCCGTCTCGCGGCTGGACGCCTCCAGCGCATCGAGCATCTCACGCAGCGCGCCCACGCCGGTGGACTGGTCTTCGATCTGTTGCGCCACGCGCTGAATCTCGCTGGACAACAGGTCGATATCCACACCAATGTCCGCCGCATTCTTACGCGTGATTTCCGCCAACTTGCGCACCTCGTCCGCCACCACCGCAAAGCCCCGGCCCAGGTCGCCGGCACGCGCCGCTTCAATTGCGGCGTTGAGCGCCAGCAGGTTGGTCTGCCCGGCGATCTGCTGGATCACCTGCACGATCGACTGGATGCGCAAACTCGACCCGGCCAGGGTGCGCGCGCCTTCCACCGCCACATCCGCCTGGCTGGACAGCCCCTCCACCGTGGCTCCGGCCTGGGCAGACACCGTGTTCTGCCGGTCAATGGTACCCACCAGGTCATCCATCGACGCATGCAACTCACCCGAATAATGCTTGAGCTGCGCCGCGATATCCTCCTGCTGACGCTCGGCCTGGGCCAGCACTTGTCCCAAATCCGCCAGGCCCTCGAATACCGGCAGGATATTGCGGTCCAGCCCGCGGGTATTCAGGGTAGTGCTGAAGTCATTGTTCTTGAACGCGGCAATCTGCTTGACCACCACATGGTTCAACCCCGCCAGCTTCTTCACCTGGCGCCGCAGGAAAAACGCCTTGAACTCGCCGTAGTGCGCGATGAAATTGTCCACGTACTCGTCAGTAAAACTCGCACCCTTGGCCACCCGAAAGAAGAAAATCGCCGTCAGCGTCTGGTTCAGGTTCAACCCCAGAATCTCCCCAAAGGTCGAAAACCCCGCCAGTGGCACATCCCCAAACGTGCCGGCCATGCTGCCCAGCTCGGCGCCGTTGTTCAGCCGGCGCAAAATGCAGTCGTTCAAGATACCCGCCACCGGCTGGCCGCCCTTGCCGCGCAAGAACTGCTCGTAGTCCAACCGCGTCGCCTCGCGTAACGGCGTACGCCGCACCATCACCAACTCCTCGCCGGGCGCCACGTCGCAAAACAACTGCACGATCTGCTGCTCATAGTCGATGCGCGCAATCGAGCGCACAAACAGCTCACTGCCCACCCGAATCGCAAACGAATAATCCGCCAGCTTCGCCTCCAGCGCCTGGGGCGTGCAACTGAACGCATCACACAGCGCCTGCACCATGCTCTTGATGTTGCCGTGACTGTCGATCACCTGGTCGATCGTGCGGTCCTCCACCGACGCCGTCAGTACACTGAAGCTCACATCCGCCGGCTTGAAGTTCTGGCTCTTGAATACCCCAAACCGCACCTGTGCCGCGGTCTTCAAAAACACAATCTGCGCATGGTTCTGATAACTGCGCTGGCCGTCATGAATCAACGTCTTCTGAAAATCCGCCTTACCCCCGGCCGACCCGCCCACAAACAAACACGGAAACCGCCCCGACTCATACAGCGCCTCCATGAAAAACGACTCCGACGCCGACAACCCATCAAACACCACATACGCCAACGTATCGCGATGATCGATCAAGGTACGCACCTGCACGCGCTTGATGTTGCTCACCAACTTGGCAATCCGCTCCTGCATCCCCAGGCGCTTGCCACCACTGCGAATATCCTCACATTCCAACGGCACCATCACCACCTCGGCCGAGGCGATCACACTGTCGTCGAACAACTGCAACACGATCCGGTCCCAGCGCTCGCCCGTGGCGCAATACAGCGAATTGGGCGCGTTGCAGAGTTCACCGGACGTGGTGCAGAGGCTGAGGGTGGAGTGGGGGAAGCGGCGTTTGAGCTTGGCGGCGATTTGGTCGATGTCCAGGTGCGGCGAGATGAAACCGGTGATCAGGGTGGGGCTGATTCGCAGGGTGGCCAGGGACGCGTCGAGTTCGTTGGCGGTGCAGGTGAGGGTGGTAGAGCCTTGGCGGGTGGGATGGGCTTTTTTGAGCAGGTTGAGTGGGTTCATGGTGGGGAGGGGCTCGATCATGTGGACGCGCGGGGAGGCGTGTCGATAATCAAGTTAT